>NZ_LR134418.1:300000-451287 GCF_900637865.1 Legionella adelaidensis | reverse complement strand
CAGGATGGGCGAGTAGAACAGATACATTTTGTAGGGATTGGCGGAGCAGGAATGTGTGGAATAGCCGAAGTTCTACATAATGAAGGCTATAGAATAACCGGGTCGGATGTCAGTGAAAACAAAACGGTAATACGCCTTCGCTCTTTAGGTATTCAGGTACATATAGGGCATCGAGAGGAAAATATTACCGGTGCGGATGTGGTTGTTCGCTCTACCGCAATTGACTCTGCAAATCCAGAAATAACTGCGGCACAAAAACAAAGGATCCCTGTCATTCCCAGGGCAATGATGCTAGCAGAATTAATGCGCTTTCGGCATGGTATTGCCATTGCTGGTACCCACGGTAAAACGACTACTACTAGCTTGGTTAGCAGCTTATTGGCAGAAGGTGGTTTAGACCCCAGTTTTGTTATTGGCGGCAAACTAAATAGTTGTGGCAGTAACGCACAATTAGGCCACTCACCCTATTTTGTCGCAGAAGCAGATGAGAGCGATGCCTCGTTTCTTTTCTTAAAACCAATGATGGCGGTTGTTACCAATATTGATGCCGATCATATGGATACATATGGCGACGATTTTGAAAAATTAAGCAATACGTTCACGGAATTTCTACATCATTTACCTTTTTATGGGGTAGCTGTTGTTTGTATTGAAGATGAGGAAATTCGCAATATTCTTCCTAAGATACAAAGACCTACTTTAACTTATGGTTTTAAAAACGATGCGCAATATCAAGCTATCGAGTGGACGCAAGAGGGCTTGCTTAGTAAGTTTAGGGTGAAAAGACCAGCCCCTCATGCCTCTTTAGATATAGAGCTTAGCTGGCCAGGACGCCATAATGTTTTAAATTCCTTAGCGGCTATTGCAATTGCTACGGAGCTAGGCGTAGACGACCAGTCAATCACGCGCGGGCTAGCTAATTTCCAAGGCGTAGGTCGGCGTTTTCAAATTTTAGGAGAACGGCAGTTTGCCCAAGGTGTGGCATTAGTGGTTGATGACTATGGCCACCACCCGCAGGAAATTCGTACTACTGTAGATGCATTTCGTCGTGTTTGGCCAGACAAGCGACTTATTCATGTATTTCAGCCGCATCGTTATACCCGAACCCGCTCGCTTTTTGAGGACTTCATTCAATGCCTTTCTTTATCGGATGAATTATTGTTACTTGATATTTATGCGGCAGGCGAAACCCCTATCCCGGGAGTCACTAGTGAAAGGTTAGCGAAAGAAATTGCAAAACACTTTCCAAAAGTAAATTTAGTGAATGAGCAATCGTTAGAACAAACGCTCGATCGTATTGTGGGTGAGGGTGATGTTATTTTAATGCAGGGCGCAGGAAGCGTCGGGCAATTGGCGGTCAACTTAGTACAAAAATTAAGAGAAATAGCATAGTAACGTTGGAGAGGCCTTCAGCATAAGATTACTTTTTATTAAATGATTTATTTCGGTTGAAGCAAATGTTTCTTGTGCTAGAATGGCGCGTTTTTGTGCACGCAAATAATTTTTTTACTTTTAGATGGGTTTCAGGCTAATGCTTCCGCTAAGGAAAATTTAATTAGCATGTTTTAAAGAAAAGGTTCACGAACAAAAGAGAGCATTCATTTGTGAATTACATGACGGAGGAAAAAGAATGCCAAAGCTCATAAACTTGATATTATTATACGGTGGAAAGTCCGGTGAGCATGAGGTTTCTTTAGTTTCAGCAGCGTCCGTTTTAAATTATCTTGATCCCAATCGGTACAATATTATTCCAATAGGGATAGACAAAGAAGGCTGCTATTTCCTCAATAAATATGAGGAGCTATCGACGTATAAAGATGCTTTACCCGTTAGTACGGCTCATTCTATTCCCCTGGAATCCATAGTTAAAAATGGTCGTTTAGCTGTAGAGGCAGATGTTGTTTTCCCCGTAGTGCATGGTCCTTTATATGAAGATGGCTGTTTACAAGGAATATTAGAGTTCGCCAATGTAGCCTATGTAGGGTGCGATGTAGTGCCTTCTGCAATCGGTATGGACAAAGATATTGCCCGACGTTTGGTTTCTCTCGCCGGGATAAAGTCAGCCCGTTATTATCGTCTTTCTTGGCACGAGACCCCTTCTGATGTTGAAAAATTTTGCCAAAAAGTGGCAAAAGAGTTTGGGTTTCCTTTATTTGTAAAGCCATGTTCCATGGGATCCAGTGTTGGTATTCACAAAGCAAAAAATATGGCTGATCTCTTAAATGCCGTAGTAGATGCCAAAAAATATGATGAAGAGATATTGGTGGAAGAGGCTATTCAAGGGCGGGAAATTGAATTGTCTGTTTTAGAAAATCCTTCACCGGCATTGCAGCCAAAAGTTAGCCTTCCTGGGGAGATATGTGTAAATCATCCCGATGGTTTTTATTCATACACAGCCAAATATTTAGAAAGTGAGCAGACCGATTTATTAGTCCCGGCTAAATTAGATGATGAAATGGTAATTCGTTTGCAGCAAGCTTCTGCAGAAATTTTTAAACAATTAAAATGTAAAGGGATGGCACGTGTGGATTTTTTTGTTAATGAAGAAAACCGTGAAATTTATTTTAATGAAATAAATACTATTCCCGGCTTCACACCTATAAGTATGTATCCCAAGCTATGGCAAATCAGTGGCATTGAATACAAGCAATTATTAGATAACTTAATTGATATTGCCTTGATACATCATCATTGTCGCCAACAATTGGTTACCCATTACAAATAAGTTTGGAAAGAGCAGTACTCTCTATGAGTAAGTAGGAATAATGGATGAGTAAGGACGGACAAAAACGTTATGCAGGATTACTAACGTTACTGATTGCGGTTGCCTTTATATTGGCGGCGCGACTGATTTATATTTTTTTATCAGATGCGCAGCGATTTCCTATTAATACTATAAAAGTTGCTGCTAACTATCACCACATTAGTCGAAAACAATTAGAGGAAATTTTATCAAATTATACGAGTTCCAGTTTTTTTACTATTTCCACTAGCCAATTAAAGAAAGATTTAAATACTTTAGATTGGACTGAAAGTGTGGACGTAGAAAGGATATGGCCGGATGCAATAAAAATTACAGTTGTGGAAAAAGTGCCTGTTGCAGTATGGAATGATGCATTAATGACAGCAGAAGGTGGTTTATTTAGCCAGGGAAAAACGAATCAAAGCTATAATCTACCAAGGCTCAATGGACCCGAACAACAACAAAAAGATGTCTTACAAATTTATCAAAAATTGAGTAAGCTATTAGCAATTTATGGGTTGCAAGCAGCCTCTTTAGAGTTAAGAGAAAATCAAGCTTGGGAGCTCATACTTTCGAATGGCATACAAATACATTTGGGTAAACGCGATTTAGAAGAGCGTTTACAAAGGTTTTGCAAAGCCTACCCCCTAGTGTTTGCTGACAAACCAGAGCAACTAGGAGGAGTTGATTTGCGCTATGCCCGCGGTATGGCGGTGCAATGGAAACAACAAACGGGAAGATAATGGCTAAAAAATCGGAAAAAAATATCATTACAGGTTTGGACATTGGTACTTCAAAAGTAGTAGCCCTGGTTGGTGAAATTTCTCCTGGAGGAACCATAGAAATTATTGGAATTGGGCGTCATCCTTCCCGTGGTTTAAAACGCGGAGTGGTAGTGGATATTGAAGCTACTGTAAACTCCATTCAACGAGCCGTACAAGAAGCTGAATTAATGGCTGGATGTGAAGTGCGCAATGTGTTTACCGGAATTGCTGGAAGTCATATTAGAAGTTTAAACTCCCATGGCATTGTTGCTATTCGAGACAAAGAAGTTACCCAGGCAGACATAGAACGCGTCATTGATGCTGCGAAAGCTGTCGTTATCCCGGCTGATCAAAAAATTCTCCACATTCTTCCTCAAGAATTTATTATTGATAATCAAGGAAGCATTCGTGAACCCGTAGGTATGGCGGGGGTACGTTTGGAGTCGCGTGTCCATATTGTTACCGGTGCCGTTAGTGCTGCGCAAAATATTGCCAAGTGTGTAAGAAAATGTGGGTTGGAGGTAAATGATATAATTCTAGAGCAATTAGCTTCGAGCCATGCTGTCTTGACCGATGATGAAAAAGAACTCGGAGTATGCTTAGTAGATATTGGTGGAGGCACGACCGATATAGCTATTTTTTATGAAGGGTCCATCCAACACACGGCAGTTATTCCAATTGCGGGTGATCAGGTGACAAATGATATAGCAGTTGCTTTACGTACTCCCACCAAAGCTGCAGAAATAATAAAACTGAATTATGGTAGTGCTATGTCCGAACTGGCTAACTCTAATCAAATGATAGAGGTACAAAGTGTAAATGAACGCCCAGGACGTAAAATCTCTGCAAAAGCGCTTTCTGATGTAGTATCTGCACGTTATGAAGAATTGTTTACACTTGTAAGAAATGAACTAAGACGTAGTGGTTTTGAAGAACTCATTGCTGCCGGGATTGTGCTAACAGGTGGTGCATCTAAAGTAAACGGTGCCTTGGAGTTAGCAGAAATGTGTTTCGAAATGCCAGTCAGGCAGGGCTGTGCACAACAAATTTCAGGTCTTGCCGAAGCCTCAACCAATCCCTCTTTAGCGACTGGTGTGGGCCTGTTATTACATGGGTTTCAACAGCAATATGAAGGCGGTTATAATAGCCCGGTATTAAGTGATACGGCGGGCAGTATGTGGACACGCATGAAAAAGTGGTTTCAAGGGAATTTTTAATTGTAGAAAGAGGATAGGGAGCTCAGTATAGGATTCTAGGGATAAGTAGGGATTGACCTTCGTTTTCTCCTAGGTTTAAAAATAATAAACTTGAAGCTTGATTATAAAGATTTCAGGTGCAACTGACCATGAGAGGTAAGCAATGTTTGAATTAATCGAAAGCCAACAAGATAGTGCCGTTATTAAAGTAATTGGTGTGGGCGGTGGCGGCGGTAATGCAGTTGAGCATATGGTTTTGGAAAACATTGAAGGTGTGGAATTTATTTGCGCCAATACCGATGCACAAGCTCTAAAAAATTCCAATGCAAAAATTCATATTCAACTGGGTGAGCAACTTACCAAAGGATTAGGGGCTGGAGCCAATCCTAATGTAGGGAAAGAAGCGGCTGAAGAAGATAGGGAGCGAATTAAAGAAATTCTTCAAGGCTCTGATATGGTCTTTATTACCGCTGGTATGGGTGGTGGCACAGGTACCGGAGCCGCACCTGTGGTTGCAGAAATTGCTAAAGAATTAAATATCCTCACAGTTGCTGTGGTTACCAAGCCTTTTTCTTTTGAGGGAAAGCAACGCGCTCTGGCTGCTGAAGAAGGAATTCGTCGTTTGGCAGAACATGTGGATTCCTTAATAACAATTCCAAACAACAAGCTTTTAAGTGTTTTAGGAAAAAATATTAGTTTATTAAATGCCTTTAAAGCAGCAAACAATGTTTTATTAGGTGCCGTTAAAGGTATTTCTGATCTGATTACTCGCCCTGGATTAATCAACGTAGATTTTGCAGACGTTCGCACCGTCATGTCAGAAATGGGGATGGCTATGATGGGAACTGGAAGTGCTAAAGGCGAACAAAGAGCCCGTCAAGCTGCCGAAGCTGCCATTGCCTCTCCCTTGCTAGAAGATGTTAATTTCTCTGGTGCAAAAGGCATTTTAGTAAATATTACTGCTGGCTTAGATATGTCTATTGGTGAATTTGAAGAAGTTGGCGATGTGGTCAAAGAATTTATTTCCGATGATGCTACTGTAGTTGTGGGGACGGTTATTGATCCTGACATGACAGAAGAAATGCGAGTCACTGTGATTGTAACCGGGTTAGGTGATGCCCGACAACGTCAAGGGCATCCTCAAAATACCCAGGGAAAAGCACGTTTTGTCGAAACCCGCCGTGGTGATGGCTCTTTGGACTATGAACAATTAGATAGGCCTGCGGTAATAAGAAAGCAAGCCGCTGCAGCGGTAAGTGCTAATGCTGTTCCTATTGCTCCCTCTAAACAGGGTGAAGCTATCCCAGATGTAGATTACTTGGATATACCTGCTTTCTTGCGGCGGCAAGAAGAAGCATAAAAAAGCGGCGATAGCCGCTTTTTTATTGCAAAAGAATTAAAAAATTAGACTAATCAATAAATTGCTGCTAAGATTTCGAGGGTTTTGCGCCAAAAAAAAAGGAAATAGGTAAGGTGAATACTGAATGATAAAACAACGAACTCCTAAGAAAGTTATTCAAGCAACGGGCGTTGGCTTGCATTCTGGTGATAAAGTACTACTTACCCTTAGACCGGCACCAATTAATACAGGTGTGATTTTTAGGCGTACCGATCTTTCTCCTGCTGTGGAAATTCCTGCAACTTATGAAAATGTTTGCGATACCATGCTATGTACTTCCCTACGGCACCAAGGAGTAAAAGTAGCTACAGTTGAACATTTATTATCTGCTTTTGCAGGTCTTGGTATTGATAATGCATATGTAGATATCAATGGCCCTGAATTGCCCATTATGGATGGAAGTGCCGCTCCTTTCGTTTTTTTGATTCAATCCGCGGGAATTCGTGAACAAAGTGCTGCAAAACGTTTTATACGTATTTTAAAGCCCATAAAAGTTGAACAAAATGGGAAATACGCCCAGTTTCTCCCTTATGATGGTTACAAAATATCGTTTACGATTGATTTTGATCATCCGGTATTTAATGATAAACCGCAAACCGCTGTTTTTGATTTCTCTACAATTTCTTACGTAAAAGAAGTTTGCCGGGCTCGTACTTTTGGCTTCCTATCTGATTACGAAAAATTACGCGAAAACGATTTAGCGAAAGGCGGAAGTTTAGATAATGCCATTGTAGTAGATAATTATCGTGTATTAAATGACGATGGTTTACGTTTTGAAGACGAATTTGTCAAACATAAAGTATTAGATGCTATTGGTGACCTTTACTTATTAAGTTCAGGCTTAATTGGTGCTTTTGAAGGATACCGCTCAGGGCACGAATTAAATAACCTCTTGCTTAGAAAACTGATGGCTACTCAAGATGCCTGGGAATATACTTATTTTGATGCGGAAGATTATCAGCCTTCTTTACAGCAAGTTTTAATACCTGCAGAGGCTTAAACCAAAGTATACCAGATAATCACGGGTATATTTCGCTGCACTTAACAGCACATAATCAGCAAAGATATTAACTGCCAGCCAAGTTCTCTAAAGCTTTCTTCAACGGAGCATACTCACATTCTTTTGCGGCATCTAACAAGAGCTCTTTAGTTTTATTTGTAAGAGCAGGAGTGGACTTTCTCTTTTCTGTTTTCTCTTGTAGTTCTGGAGCAATAATTAATTTAATCGCCCGTAAATGCTGAAACCCGTTGATTTTGCGCAGTTGATCGCGTATATCAGGGAGAAGAAAACGCAATTGGGAAGCCCAAACAGCATCATTCGTTTGTAAAATTAAGGATCCTTGATTAAAGCTGCCAACCCGTACATATTGATGAAAAGGGGAAGGAAGTAGTTGAAAGATCTCTTTTTGGACAATTTCAACATTATGAGCTTGTTTGCAGATTTCTAATAACTTTTCATTGAAACAACTACTTATTTGTAACATGATATCTGCAAAATTTAATTTATGGGTTTAGGGATGAACGAAAGTAACATCGTATACCAAGCAAGGCTTCATTGGATACTCTTTTTTTGGCCTTTATTATTACTTTGCGCAACTGCTTACATTGGTCTTACCTATGAATTATTTTATCAACCTTCTATTATAATGGCTATTGCTGCATTAATTTGGCTATTTGTAGTTTGGTTAAGCTATGAATCTTCCTATTTAACTATCAAAAAGAAACAAGTGATATTACGAACGGGTATCCTGGTGCAACAAACAATAGACATCCCTCTCAATAAAATAGAGAGTATTGATATACGTCAATCAATTATAGGTAGTGTCCTTCAATACGGCTCATTGATCATCACCGGAACAGGAGGAACCCGTCAGATTATAAATTATTTAAATAAACCTTTAACTTGCCGGAGATATATAGAGCAAGTAATGCATGCATGAAAAATTATTCAAATGCTATGGATTCAAATTCTTGTGCAGTCAGCGGCTTACTTAAATAAAACCCCTGTCCTTGCAGACAATTTCTTGCTAATAAGTAATCTAATTGTTCTTCGGTTTCTATCCCTTCGGCCATAATACTCATGCCTAATTCGTTCGCTAGTTTGATAATGGTGTCGATAACCACCACTTTATCAGTACTATTTTTTATTTCTGCAATAAAAAGTTTGTCAATTTTTAATGTTTTAATGGGTAAAGATTTTAAATGATTGAGTGAAGAATAACCCATGCCAAAGTCATCAATCGTAATGGTTGCTCCTAAGCTATTAATTTCTTGTAATTCTTCAAAGATACCTGAGTCATTTTTTACCAATAAACTTTCAGGAATATCCAGATTCAGATTAGATGCAGGAAACATGGTGCGCTCTAATATTTCATTGACACTCTGTACAAAATCTTTATTTTCAAATTGATGTGAAGAGATATTAATAGTGAAGGATAAGTGAGACTTATAACGTTCAGACCATCGCTTTGCTTGCTCGCATGTTTTTAATAGTACCCAGTTGCCTAAAGAAATAATGAATCCCGTATTCTCTGCTACAGGGATAAATTCGTTCGGTAAAATATTGCCTAGCGCTTTGTTATACCAACGCAGTAATACTTCTGCCCCTATAATTTCCTTGGTAAGAAGATTGTATTGTGGTTGGAAACAAAGAGATAACTCATTATTTTCAATTGCTCCTTTTAAATAAAACTCTATTTCAGTCTCTCTATGCTTCGAATGGCTCAGTTTTTCGCTGTAAAATCGATAAGTGTTTTTACCTGATTTTTTAGCGCTATACATTGCTATGTCAGCATTTTTTAAAATTTTCTCACTCTTATCCCCATCTTTGGGGAAAAGAGAAATTCCTATACTAACAGTAACCGTTAAGATTGTTCCGTGTATGTGATAGGGGATGTTTAAACCTTTAATTATCCTTTCAGCCAGGCGTTTTGCCTCTATTTCAGTCTTTAACCGAGGAGAAATTAACGTAAACTCGTCACCCCCAATCCGCGATAAAATATCTCCGCGGCGCACTAAAGAGCTTAATTGCATTGTGAATTGTTTTAAGAACAGGTCTCCTTCTATGTGGCCCAAGGTATCATTGATCGATTTAAAATTATCGAGGTCGATGACAAAAAGAGCGAAGGTACTGTTACGACGATTATTATGTTCAATGGTTTTTTCCAATAAAGTACCAAATTCTCTACGATTATAAAGATTCGTTAAAGCGTCATGAGCGGCAATATATTTTAAACGCTGTTCGCTAAGCCTTAGCTTTTCTTGCGCGATCAAAATCGCGTTGTAAGAAAATACATAATTAATAATTAAACACGCAAAGGGTATAAAATAAAAAATAATTTTTAAAAAATAAGCGATATTAAAGGCACTATCATAGGGAGAGCTGGATAAAACCATAAGATAAATACCTATTACTATTTGAGTGACCCCCATATAAAAAATACAGTTTGTCAAAATATAGGGATACTGTTTATATATACGCGGGTAAAGGAATATGATTAAGAATAAATATAATAATAGATAAACCAACTCGTAGGGCCTTGAAAGTATGGCCCCTTCAATCGACATTTGCGGAAGTTTAATAAGAGTTGCGGCATAATAAATGAGAGAAAAAGCAGAAATTAGTATAAATACCCCTATTAATATAAAGGTATTCACGCGCACTTTTTTGGTATTTTTATAATAGAGAATTAACGCTAATCCAATAATAAAGATGAGAGCACTGACACTATTGGAAAGTGTCCAAATAACGGCATCCAGATTGGTTTTGTCAATAAAATAAGGTGATAAACCATCAATAACTAAAGTGTGTAAAGCCTCAACAGCCCCTGAAAAGAGAACTCCCATCCCAATGACTAATGCAATTTTATCATTCGTTAGCCGATACTGAGTAAAGGAAAGCAATACGGTTATTGCCGCGAGTGAGAACGCTGACCATTGTAATAACGTTTGGCGAAAATATCCCCGAATTTGTGCTTCAATAAGATAGCTGCTTAATTTACTATCATATCCTAGGCTTTTTGCCATTGTCCCGAAGTCAAAACCAAAATAATTTAAAGCAATAATAGGGGAGCCTAATACGAGAATAATTACAAAAACAAAAACGGGGGGTATGCGCTTTAATGTTTTTTCATCCAAGATTAACGTATTGTCGATATCGTTCATTCTGATACTCGTCCAGAGCTCCTTTAAAAGTATAGACTGCTCACCGGCTTTTTTTTATTTTCATAAGGACTTAATATCAACTTAACGGTATCGCTAAATAAAATACTATCTGCTACTCTTTTTATACCAAACAAGGTAACCCGGTATTGTGGGTTATAAGTATTGGGATAACGCTTTCAGGATGAGATATGAGCTACAAAGATTACTACAAGATAATGGGTGTAAATCGCGATGCTTCTGAAAAAGACATTAAAATGGCCTACAGGCGTTTGGCGCGAAAATATCATCCAGATATTAGTAAAGAACCTAATGCTGAAGAGAAATTCAAAGAGTTAGGTGAAGCTTATGAGGTGTTGAAAGACCCTGAAAAGCGTAAAACTTATGATGCTTACGGTGAAGATTGGAATGTTCACCAGCGCGGACAATATTCTTCTGGACAAAATCCTTGGCAAACAGAAGAAGGCGTTAACTATCAATTTGATCCCGACTTTTTTGAGTCCCTCTTTGGAGGGGGTTTTCGTAAACAGCAACGCGCAGGAGCTGATTATAATAGTAATATATCTATTAGTTTGGAAGAAGCTTATAAAGGTACGGTTAAAGATATGCTTTTACCTGGTTCTCCTGGAAAAGAACCACAAACATTAAGAGTAAAAATTCCTGCGGGAGTAAAGCCTGGTCAACAAATACGTTTGGCTGGAAAAGGGGCCTCGGGTTTCAATGGTGGAAAAGCGGGGGATTTGTATCTCACGGTTCAATTAGAAAAACATCCTTTATTTGAACTTATTGGTAATGATATTTATCTCACTTTACCTGTCACTCCCTGGGAGGCTGCATTAGGAGCTACGATTACCGTTCCTACTTTGGGCGGTAAAGTAGATTTAAAAATCCCGCCCGGTTCTCAAGGTGGGCAGATATTACGTTTAAAGAAAAAAGGATTTAGCGGGGGGCAAGAAGGGGATCAATTAGTGACCTTAAAAATTGTTATTCCTCAACCTGCAACCGAAAGCGCAAAAGAGCTTTATAAAAAAATGGCACAAGAAATGCCGTTTAATCCACGCGAAAAACTAAGGGTCTAATATGGCAAAAACAATTATTACTGGCATGTTAATTGAGGATGAAACCTATTCTTATGTGGAGGTTTGCGAAAAATATAATCTTACCGACGATATGCTCATTGACATGGTAGAATATGGATTGTTTGTTCCTACTAAAAAAAATTTAAAGCAAGAAATATTTTCTTCCTCTACCATTGCAAGAATTCAATCCGCCCTTAGACTTCAAGAAGATCTTGATATCAATTTACCAGGCGTGGTTCTGGCTCTTGAGTTAATTGATGAATTAGAACGGATAAAACAAGAATTACAATTATTGAGGCGTCAATTCGAGGGATAATGCAGCTTCTTCTGATTTTGACTTATTTCTTCCATTAAATAAGGAATAAAACCCCAGACAACCAGCACTTAATGCTAAACCAAATAGTAAGCTAATCTTAAAAAGAGCGATGCATAAACATACTAAAGCAAGTCCTCCTATTATTTTCCCCAAGCGAATCCCAACATCCAGAATCACGTTAGCCGAACCCCGGTATGAAGGGCTATCATGGTCAGAACATGAAATAATAGGTAGTTGAATAGGTTTTGTTAGTTGTGCCGCTAAGTCTTGATAATATTGTTTGGCATCCTCAGGGAATGTAGGGAGTTCGGTTGGGTTTACCAGATGTGGTTGTAAAATATTTTCTCCAAGAGCACGAAGATAAGCTTGTAAAAAATTGTCTTTAGGCAAATCAGAATTAAAATTTAATAGGAACTGGCGGGTTATTGCTGTAATAGAGGGGCCCAATATTTTTAAGGCTAAATTATTGTTTACCAAGTTTATCGCAAATGCGTATTTATTAATTTGTAAAGCGCTTAAAATAATCTCATTATATTCTTCCCGGGGAAAGTGACCTGTAATTGCTTTAGCAGATGTTCGCACGTGCTTTTTTAATAATTGGAATCCATATTCGTTAATGCGAGCGTCATTTCCTAATAAAAGCTCTATCGCAGATAATTGCGTTGAGGGAGCCTTCGCGTAATCTTCACTGTCTTCCTGATTTTCAACTCGCTCCCAATGACCACCTTGATGAGCACCTTCTATTCCCCCCTTATGAAAAAGTGTAATTTCCGCATATGCATTATCTGTGGCCATTGTTATTTTTTGCCGATCTCTTACATAACTTAAACTTATTCCCAGAGGATTGCAGACATACCAATATAGTTCAAAAGGAGAAGCACTATAGTATCTGCCAGAGCCACGATTGATTTCTGTATGGAGCGCAATATATTCTTCTATGTTTTCGGAAAGGTATGGAGTATCTGGGTTTTCGGCAATATATTTTTTCATAAACAGCCGCAAAACAGGCCCGAAAATAATTTGAACCTCATGAGGATTGTAGCGCTGCAATATTTTTCTAAAGAAATCCCATTCAAAGTGAGACGGATCAAATTCATAAAATTCTGCAAAACAATTTTTTAAGTGGTTATAACCTGCTTTGAAGCCATTGTCATACTCTGGACTTTCTGCAATTTGATAAATTTGCTCTATTATTTCAGGAGTAGTCGAATGTAAGATGCAGTTATTAAGTACTGCAGAAATTTTGGGGAATGCCATGTACGTTCCTAGTATTTGCGTTGAAATTATATAGATTGTTTGAAGTGTAGGCAATATGGTTAACGGGTATAAAAGTATAGAATGATTGGTACAAACCTGGTTGCTGGCAACCAGGTTTACGCATACTTATTACGGGCTTTAACGAAACAATTTGAAAGAAAAAAGCCCCGCTCTTTCAAACCCTCTTAAACTACCTCTTTAATGGTCCAAACTCTGCCTTTAGGATTGGCCTTAACCCATAAGAGTTGGTTCCGGGATCCAGAAGGGGGAGTACGGTCTTCAAGTGCTATAGCGAAAGGGGTTTTCTTTCTCAGGTTTTGTAGTGCGGACAGAACTCTATTAGCATCACTATTATTGTCATTTAATACTAAGTAATCACCTCGGTATAAAATTGTAACAGGCTGGCCTCGTAAAGCGGCTTTAATAGAGGTTTCTATATTTCGCCATTTTGCTCTATGACTACGTTGTAGTTGTATTTGTGTGGGCTTTTGATGAATGGATAAAATCCCGTGAGGATTTTCTCCCCCATAAATAGCGTTTTGTGGTTTTTGTTTTAAGAAAAATGCACAAAGTGCGTCTACTAGATAGCGGTATTTTCCAGCGGCATTAGGATTGGTTTTGGGAGTACGGTTTATAAAAATAGCAAACGCTAGAGTATGCGCATTTGCAGTATATAAGTAACCTGATAACCCTATGATTCCTGTCATTGTACCGGTTTTTGCACGTACTAGGCCTTTTTGTGAGGGCAGCTTCAAACGACGTTGCAAGGTTCCATCAATTCCTGCGATAGGTAAAGCGGCGATATACTCATACGAAAGGGGGAATTTTTGATGTAAAAATTTTAATAATCCTACGGTTTGTTCAGGGGTTAATAAGTCTTGGCGTGAAAGGCCCGAGCCGTCCGTCAACACAGCGTTTTGTAAATTTACCCCGGTTTGTTGTTGTAAAAAAGTCTTCACAACTTTTTGCGCATCTTGCCAATTTAATGGCGTGCCATGTATTTTGGCTGCAGCATGTAAAAATAAACTATCGGCGTATAAATTATCTGAAGGCTTTAAAGTATCGGCCATTAATTCAGTAATAGGTTTTGAATTATGCGTAGCTATTAATAATTCATTTCCCGTACCATTTCCTAAAATGACTTGTCCATTAAGCGATATGCCTAACTCTGTAAGTTGCGTTCTAACTACTTCTTGTGCGTAACGCAGTGGATTTAAAATAGCGATTCGTTGTTGAACGGACCATTGACCTACGCCTACACAGCCACTAACTGTTAAAACATTATCCTGGTTCATATTTAGGCCAACACCACAGCCTTTCCCAGTGGCATTGGTTTTTGCCTGATTATTTATAGTTATTCCACTCGGGCTGCTTAGCTCAACTAAAGCGGGCAGGCCTGGCTTATCGGCCGGGTTTGCAGTAACCGTTAGTCTGTTCTCATCTAGTACAAGGGGAGCCAATGGTGCGCCGTAGCTATATTTTAAATCTTTTGTTACCCATCCTGGTGCATAGGCATCGACCGCACGATTATTACTCACAATAACTACATTTCCATGAATATTTCGAACCCCCCACTCAGACAATTCGCGCAATAAGTCTTTTACTTCATCCTGAGTTAAAGAAGGATCGCCTGGTAAGTGAATGAATACAGAACCATTCAAATTACCGTTTTCTAAAGAAACGGCATTAGTAGTTAATTTTGTCTGAAAATGATAATCCGGGCCGAGTGCCATTAATGCCGCAGCATCTGAAAAAAGTTTCATGTTGCTTGCCGGTATAAAAGAACGGTTCGAATTTCTTTGATAAAGTGTTTCTCCCGTAGTTAAGTCAACTACGGAAATACCTATATTGGTAGCAGGGTCTACTTGATTAATAATTCTGTCTGCCGCTGACTGCATAGTAGTGGCTGAGGCCGAAAAACCGAGAGTTATTAAAATAACCGGGGCTAAAATCCGTTTCATATAGGACCTTATTTGGTAGAATTGATTGATATTGTACCTTTTCATTTTTTTTTAATCATCAAATTTCTTCTGTCTGTAAACCCATGCGTTGCATAAGCCCAAGCAAGGTATCATTGTCGTAAAACTTAATTTTTAACCAGCCACCTTTTAGTTCTTTACTGATTTCCACAGGCGCATTTAACTGCATTGAAATTTGATTCTGTAAAAAAATGATATCTTGCTCTGCTTCTCCTTCCTCACGAATAGTTTTAAGAGAGCGAACTTCTTTTTCTAGCCTTCGAACGGACCACGTATGGGTTTCTATTTTTTTTGCTAAATTCTCTTGTGCTTTATTAGGAAGACCTACTAGCATCCTTGCATGGCCCAAGGACAGCTTCCCCTGTCTAATTAAGTTTTGGACGGGCGCACACAAAGAAAGCAAGCGTAAAAGATTAGCAATATGACTTCGTGATTTACCTACCAGCTGCCCGATTTCTTCTTGATGAAAGTTAAATTCGTTGATTAAACGTTGGTATCCTTCAGCTTCTTCAATGAGGTTTAAATCTTCTCGTTGTATGTTTTCTACCAGCGCTACTGTGGCGGCTTGGGTATCAGTATAAGTGCCCAAGACACAAGGAAGCTCTGTGAAGCCAACTTCCATCGCCGCACGCCAACGTCTTTCACCAGCAATTATTTCATATTGATGTGGACCAATTTGCCTTACAACCAAAGGTTCTATAAGTCCTTGCTCAGCTATTGATTGGCTTAACTCTTTTAATAATACAGGGTCAAAATGTTTTCTTGGCTGATATTTCCCTCTTTGCAAGTTTTCAATCGGAATATACCTAAACTGTGAGATCACGATTTGGCACCCTCTACTTGAGGGGGATCGTAAAACCACCACCCAAGATGAAAAAGGATATGGGAAGTGATAGCAGCAAGAATACCGTATTGCCAAAAAATATACCCAAAAACAATGCCTAACCATAAGTTGAGAATAATCAGAGAGTATGCAAAACGTCGTGTGGAAAGACAGCCTGCTGCGAAGTAGGCTGGAAGTTGGCTAAGGGTATAAAAAATACTACTTACAATAATCGAAATCCATAAGATGGCAATGGAAAGTTGTTTATTAAATAATAATACAAAGAAGAGTACGAGATTCATCAATCCCCAACGAGCTAATATTTCTTCTACCACGCCCCCATAAAGCATGGAGCCATCTAGTTTTAAAGCACCCCGAATTTTTTGCATTATATTTAAGGTGTGGCTATCTAAAAAACTGGAAACAAGCCAATAGTAGAGAATAAAAAAACCCAATAAACCAATAATCGTGCCAATAAAAACAGGGAGTAACATTTCTTGAATGGGGACAACAATGGCGCTTTTTTGCAAGAGGGCGTTTAAGATAGGATCTCCCAAGCCGGTATAATTAGCTAAAACGCTTCCCCCTAAACACATTAGGAATACCATCACTAAAGTTTGTGCAATGGCGATTCTACTAATTCGTTTTTTTAATTCGTCCGAGTTTTCTTTTAATAAGTAGTCAATAAGGCGAGGAACAGCAATATAAATTCCTGGAAGTGCAATCCCGCATAAAATGATAACTAAAGGCCAGTTTATTCCCATGCTTCTTTTTTCTTTAGTACGCTATAAAAAAAGCCATCCATATTATTTTCTCCCGGTAATATTTGCCTTCCGTGTCCTGTCGAATGGCCCCATGTCGCTTTAATTGTTAAGCTCTCTCCATTTTTATGTTCTTGTAAAAATTTTGCAACCTGATTTTCATTTTCGTCTTTTAGCAGCGAACAAGTGGCATATAAAAGAATACCGCCCGGTTTTAACAAGGGCCATACACTTTTAAGCAACTGCGATTGCACTTGAATGACATTTTTTATTTCATCGGGGGTTCGTAGTATTTTGATATCGGGGTGCCTGCGAATGACCCCGGTTGCTGAACAAGGGGCGTCTAAGAGGATGCGGTCAAATTGCATACCACTCCACCAATCATTTGGTTTCAGGGCATCACCTAAAATAACAGTTGCTTGCAAATGTAAGCGCTGTAAATTCTCTTGTACTTTAAGTAAACGTTTCGGTTCTACGTCGAGAGCCGTGCAATCCACTTGTTCTATTTCCAAAATATGGCAAGTTTTTCCTCCTGGTGCACAGCATGCATCAAGTAGTGATAAATGTGGTTTTAACTGTAGTAGAGAGGGCGCCATTTGCGCAGCTTCGTCCTGGACAGAAACTACTCCTTGCGAAAAATGCGGTAGATCCTCAACGCCGCAAGGTTTTTCTAAAATTATCCCCTCGGCAGAATATGTTGTAGGATTTGCAGCAATGTTATTTTCTTGTAAAACCCTAAGATAGTTTTCCCGGTTAGTAGCTCGCGTATTGATGCGTAATGTCATGGGAGGATGCGCGTCATTATTTTTTACAATTTGTTGCCAATGGTCAGGCCAATCTTTTTTTATTTGTTTGACAAACCACGCAGGATGGTTATGGTGAAAGTTATTATTTTTCTCCAGATTAGTAAGAATTTCATCTTGCTCGCGGCAAAATCGGCGCAATACAGCGTTTACAAGCCCCTTTGCCCAAGTTTTGTTTATATAACTCAGCAAATTAACCGTTTCTTTTACTACTGCATAGTCAGGCATTCGTAAAAAATAAAGTTGATAGAGGCCCATTAAAAGAATTATTTCTATTTCCTTGTCTTTAGGACTCTTTTTCATAAGTGAAAGAGCAATGGCCTCTAAACGGAAATAAAAACGGGTTACACCATAGCAAAGCTCTTTTACTAAAGGAGTGCATTTCTCTTGATTTAATAAATGAGATAAATGGTCTTTTTGCTGAAAGAATGTGACAAGAATTTTTAAAGCGATTAAGCGTTCATTTTTCATTATAAGGGGGCAAGGGGGCTAGAAATAGTTAAAGATTCACCCATGATATCTCCTTTTTTTAACGTATTTTTATTGGCATTTAACCAATCCTGTATAGGTAGAATTTTACCATTAGGAAATTGAATGCGTTTAATCAGAATACAATCCTGGGTGGTCGCTACTAAAATCCCGTTCTTATCGAGTTGTAATACGGTACCTGGTTGACTATCTGCAAGGCGATGCACCACTTCCGCTTCATAAATTTTCACTAATTGATCACGATAAAAAGTATAAGCAATGGGCCAAGGGTTAAAAGCGCGAATTACTTGATTAATTTCTGTCGCGGGTTTATCCCATTGAATGAGTGCATCTTCTTTTTTTATTTTAGGGGCATAGGTAGCTGATTCATGGTTCTGCGGTGTGGCTGTTTTTTTTCCCTCTGCAAGGTTATTTAATGTAAAAAGTAAAGGTTCAATAGCTAATTTTGCCAAGCGATCATGCAGATCAACGGAAGTGTCGTTTTTATTTATAGGACAAGTAACTTTCAAATAGACAGGGCCCGTATCCATACCTTTGTCCATTTCCATAATAGAGACCCCTGATTCATTATCGCCGAATAAAATGGCATGTTGGATAGGAGAAGCTCCACGCCACCGGGGCAATAAAGAAGCATGGACATTAACACATCCATAAGTTGGCAGGTTTAGCACCTTCTCTGGAAGAATGAGTCCATAAGCTATAACAACCATAACGTCAGGTTTCAGCGCTCTTAACGTTTCTATCGTTTCCGGGTCTTTAAAGTGCAAAGGCTGATAAATGGGTATTTGATGAGCTATCCCCCATTCTTTTATAGCGGAAGCCTGCAATTTACGACCTCTTCCTGCGGGTCTGTCAGGTTGGGTATAGATAGCAACAATTTGATGCGCGGAATTTCCTAAAGCATCAAGGCTAGGGATACCGAATTCTGGAGTGCCTGCAAAAACAATACGTAGAGGGTTCATTAGCGTTTTTCTTTTTGACGAATATATTTATCTTGCTTTTTTCTGGCAATAGCTCTTTTTAATGGCGATAGCAAATCGACAAAAAGCTTGCCATTTAAGTGATCTATCTCGTGTTGGAAGCATTCGCCCAAGACGCCACTTCCTTCCATTTCAAAAAATTGCCCGAATCGATCTTGTGCTCGAATGGTTACTTTGTCTGCTCGAATTACTTTATCATAAGCTCCGGGCACGGAAAGACACCCTTCCATATACTCTATTTTTCCTTCCGAATGGATAATTTCCGGATTGGCAATAACAATTTGTTCTGCCTTGTCACCGGCAATGTCAATCACAGAAAGACGCAGATTAATACCAATTTGTGGCGCAGCCAAGCCCACGCCATTAGCTTCGTACATTGTTTCAAACATGTCTTCAATTAAAATTTGCAACTCTTCATCGAACTTGGTTACAGGTGAAGATGCTTTTCTTAGCCTGGGGTCAGGCAGGTATATGATTTTACGAATTGCCATAATACTCTATTTTAAACCGATAAATGCGTGCTATTATCCCCTAACACTATACGTTAGGGCAAGATGCTAAATAATGGAGCAAGGATTGTTCGTGCGTTTATTTTTCTTAGTATTATCACTCTTTTTTGCTACAGCAAGTTTTTCCTTGTCTTTAAAGGATACAGCACCTGAGCGCTATGTAGTACAACCAGGTGATACATTATGGGAAATTGCTAGCCAATATTTATCTTGTCCTTGGGAATGGAAGACTTTATGGCGAGCAAATCCGACTATTCACAACCCTAATCGTTTATACCCCGGGGATATTATTGAATTAAAATATTACCATCAAAATCCGTTTATTAAGGTTATTTCTAACCGCACGGTGAAGTTATCACCCTTTATGAGACCAATGCCTTTGCATGACCCCATCCCTACCATCCCGTTAAGTGATATTAAACCTTTTTTTGATTCTTCCTTAATCCTGGACAAAGACAGCTTACGCAATGCGCCTTATATTGTCGGGTTTACCTTGGAACATATGTTAGGAGGCCAAGGGGATGAAGTATATGTTAAAAATTTGTGTCCACCCAAACCACCACCAGGTACTGTTTTTTCGTATGCCATTTATAGGCCGGATGGAAAATATATGGATAGGCAAACCAATTGTCCATTAGGCTTTAAAGCGAAACTTATTGGTTATGCTGAACTCGTTAGAGGGTGTGATCCTGCTACGATTGTTTTAACAGACATCGTCGAGGGAGTGGAGCTAGGTGATCGGGTTATGCCTAATAATTACCCTGAGTATAATTTTTATTTTAAGCCTAAAGTTCCACGTAGACCTATCACAGGGGAAATTGTTGAGATTCCTGGTGATTATGAGCAAGGAGCTGTGGGTTTAGTAGCAGTTGTGAATCGTGGAAAAAATGCAGGGTTAACCCCTGGTGATGTATTAGCCATCTATGAAGAAGGCAAACAGGTAGCTAATCCCCTTTGTTTTTTTAGTTGGTTCAATTGTGTCAAATTACCGGCTGAACGGGTGGGGGAGCTCATGATTTTTAGAACATTTACTAATTTTAGTTTCGGGCTCGTTATGCGTTCTATACGCTCTATAAAAATTTCGGATAAAGTCACAAATCCATGAAGAACAAGCCTTATTTAATCGCTTTAAACTCCATTAAAAAAATAGGGCCTTCTACTATTAAAAAGTTTTTAACGGCTTATCCGAATTTAGAAACTTTATTTCAAACTTCAGCCGCCAAACTAGAGGCGATTGGATTTCCTTTTGAGTTAGCTAAGGCTATTGCCCATTTCAACTGGAATGAAGTTGAAAAACAATTAAAGTGGGCGCAGCAAAAAAATCATTACTTGTTAACCTGGGAGGATGCTAATTACCCTTCTTTATTAAAAGAAATCCCTGACCCGCCACCGGTGTTGTATGCAATAGGCAATCCAGGCGCTTTCCAGGAAAAAATGATAGCTATCGTCGGAACGCGTAAACCCTCCATAGCCGGTAGTGAGAATGCTTGGGATTTTGCTTACAATTTGGCGAAAGAAAATTTTACTGTCGTAAGTGGGTTAGCTTTGGGAGTTGATGCGCAAGCTCATCTAGGCTGTCTCGCTGCTCATGGCAAGACAATTGCCGTTTTAGGGACGGGAGTGGACTATATTTATCCCTATCGTCATATAAAGTTGGCTGAAAAAATTCAGCAAGATGGTCTTTTATTGAGCGAGCTTCCCTTGCAAACAAAACCGGTTGCTGGACATTTCCCCCGTAGAAATCGTATAATAAGCGGTTTATCATTAGCCACTTTGGTTGTTGAGGCAGCAATTCGAAGCGGATCATTGATAACTGCTAACCTGGCATTGGAACAAAACCGAGAGGTTTTAGCCATACCAGGCTCTATTAATAACCCACAGGCGAGAGGCTGTCACCATTTGTTACAACAAGGCGCCAAATTAATCACTTCAGTGCAGGATATTTTGACAGAATTAGGTTTTGCCCCTACTGTTGAGACTAAATCTTCGGCTAACCTTGCCAACTATAATGAAAACCTAGTAAAGTTCATTGGTTTCGAAGTTACCACGATCAATCAAATTATTCAAAGAAGTGGTTTTAGCTTGGAAAAAGTAACATGTGAATTAGCCGAACTTGAAGTTAATGGACTAATAAAAGCGGTTCCTGGCGGCTATATGAGGTCTACAGTATGAAAGATAGTTTATTTGAGATGCTATTAAGTTTATTTGAAAAAACATTAGCACAATTAAAAGAAACGCGTGTAATGAAAGATCAGGAAACGGCGTCTCTTGAGAACGTAGATGATACTCAAGCCGACAATACGATGGTATTGACTAAAGATGATTTAACAATGAATGTTATTAAATCCGCAAGTATAGAAGCAACTCGCGTTCTCACAAATGATGAGCGTGTAAAGTTAACAAAAGCAAGTTATCAGTTTCTAATGCGTTTACATAATTTGGAAATAATTAGTGCTGATGAATTAGAAAAAATATTGAACCAGCTGCAATTTTCTGACTCCCGCTTTGTAGGACTACAAGAAACAAAATGGATAATAAGAAATACCTTAGCCGACTCCTTAGCCGCCGAGCAACTTGCTTTTCTTGATTTAGTGCTCTATCAAAAAGAAGATGGACTAACCCTGCATTAATATTAAGTAAGGCCGAACGACCCATGAGTAAAAATTTGGTTGTTGTTGAGTCACCAGCAAAGGCGAAGACTATTCAAAAATATTTGGGCAATGATTACGCAGTGCTCGCTTCCTACGGTCATGTTCGCGATTTGCCTGCTAAAAAGGGTTCTGTGGAGCCAGATAATCATTTCGCCATGATCTATAGACCTATAGAAAAGAATGCTCGCCATATTGATCTCATCGCAAAAGAATTAAAAAAATCAGAAACGCTCTTGCTTGCTACAGACCCTGATAGGGAAGGGGAAGCCATTTCCTGGCATGTTTATGAGTTAATGAAAGAAAAAAATTTGTTAAAGAATAAAGAAGTTAAACGTATATTTTTTAATGAGATCACCAAAACCGCCATAAA
This sequence comes from Legionella adelaidensis, assembly GCF_900637865.1. Taxonomy (NCBI): domain Bacteria; kingdom Pseudomonadati; phylum Pseudomonadota; class Gammaproteobacteria; order Legionellales; family Legionellaceae; genus Legionella; species Legionella adelaidensis. The sequence goes on along the minus strand of NZ_LR134418.1, from coordinate 429,007 downwards.
AGAAGCGATTGAAAATCCGCGTGATATTTCAATGGACTTAGTTAATGCACAACAAGCACGAAGAGCTTTAGATTATTTGGTGGGATTTAATTTATCCCCGCTTCTTTGGAAGAAAGTAAGAAGAGGTCTTTCGGCTGGACGGGTCCAAAGTCCCGCACTTCGATTAATTGTAGAACGTGAAGAAGAAATTGAGCGCTTTGTACCGCAAGAGTATTGGAAGATTATAGCGCAGTGTCAGCAGGACAAAAATTCTTTCGAAGCAAGATTAACCCACTATCAACAAGAAAAGCTACAACAATTCAGTGTTACTAACACTGAGAAAGCGCATGCAATCAAACAACAGTTATTAAAGGATGCAAATGGCCAATTAACTGTTGCAGCAATAGATAAAAAGCAAAGAAAACGCAATCCTTCTGCGCCTTTTATCACGTCTACATTACAACAAGAAGCAGCTAGGAAATTAGGGTTTACGGCGCGAAAAACCATGATGGTCGCGCAACAACTATATGAAGGGATTGACATTGGCACGGGTACGGTAGGTCTAATTTCCTACATGCGTACGGATTCCGTCAATCTATCGCTTGAAGCGGTAGAGGAGATTCGTGAATTTATTCGTCATAAGTATGGCGACCCTAACTGCCCGGCATCCCCTCGAATTTATAAAACGAAATCCAAAAACGCCCAGGAAGCGCATGAGGCAATCCGGCCTACTTCAGTTAAAAGAACACCTGAGATGGTCCAGCAATATTTAACCTCGGATCAATTTAAGCTCTATCAATTAATTTGGAAAAGAACAATTGCTTGTCAAATGGCCGAGGCCTTGGTCGATACGGTTGCGGTGGATTTTACTTGTGCTGATTCAGCAGTTTTTCGTGCAAATGGCTCCACAGTAGTTTTTCCTGGGTTTTTACAGGTTTATGAAGAAGGTAAAGACGATTCGAAGGATGAAGAGAGTGTATTATTACCCACTTTTTCGATAGGGGATAAAGTTAATTTATTGGATATAAACGCGAATCAACATTTCACGGAACCTCCCCCTCGTTATTCTGAAGCTTCTCTAGTAAAAGCTCTTGAAGAATTCGATATAGGAAGGCCTTCTACCTATGCCACAATTATTCATACTTTACAGCAACGCGAGTATGTTGTTGTAGATAAGAAAAGATTTGTACCAACAGATGTAGGGCGAATTGTTAGTCACTTCTTAACTAATTATTTTACACGCTATGTTGATTATAAATTTACTGCCACTTTAGAAGACACCTTAGATGCTATTTCTAGAGGCGAAAAAGAGTGGGTTCCTGTCTTGGAAGATTTTTGGAATCCCTTTATTCAACAAATTCAAACTATCGATGAAAAAGTACAACGTAAAGATGTCACTACAGAAGAAACGAATGAAACATGCCCTCAATGTGGAAAACCCCTGGCTATTCGTTTAGGGAAAAGAGGCCGATTTATTGGCTGTACAGGATATCCCGAATGTGATTATACCCAGGACATGAATAGCGGCGTGGAGAAAGAACCCGAAATAGTAGAAGGACGCAGTTGCCCGGAATGTACTAGTCAGTTGCAGATTAAAACCGGTAAGTACGGACGGTTTATAGGCTGTAGTAATTATCCCAACTGCAAATTTATTGAGCCCATCGTCAAACCGGAAGACACAGGGGTTATTTGCCCCAAGTGTAATAAAGATACGATTTTAAAAAGAAAGTCGCGCAAGGGTAAAATATTTTTTTCTTGTGCAGGATACCCTAAGTGTGACTATGCATTATGGAATGAGCCTATAGCTCAATCATGTCCGAAGTGTGCTTGGCCTATACTTACTATAAAGGAAACTAAACGTTCGGGAAAACAAATTATTTGCCCAAAAGAGGGCTGTGGTTATACTGAGTCGGAATAATTGAACGCTATTGACTTCGTTATAACTACATATAAAAATTAAATGAGGATAACTTTTTATTTACTAAAGGAGCAACAATGTCAGAGAAAAAACGTGGTACTGTAAAGTGGTTCAATGATGGAAAAGGTTTTGGATTTATTGAAAGTGAAGGTAAAGATTATTTTGTTCACTTTAGTGCTATTCAAAGCAGTGGTTTTAAAACATTGAAAGAAGGCGCTACTGTGTTATTCAAAGCTGGTCAAGGTCAAAAAGGTCCTCAAGCTGAAGATGTTGAAATAGTTTAAATACGAATTTCCACCCGAATAATCCATTATTATAGTTCAGATCGTAATTAATAGCGTGTGCTAGTTTTTACGTTTGGTTTATGTCTTAGCTTGCCCAGTATTATTACAGGGCATGCTTAGCAATCTTATTCGTCTAAAAATTTTATTTGAGAAATTTTTATCATTAAAGTCTATAGTTAAATAAAGAAATTAAAGTTGGCAAAAGAATTTGCCGATTTAATCAATAAATTAGGGAAATTTTTCTTTATTATGACTATCAAACAAAAACTTGCCATCCGCTCTACTGTTTTAAAAGGTCATGTAAACAAATATGCCATTTTAGGATTAATTATCTCTATCGGCAGTATTGTGTTCGCTTCTTTGATAGTTGCTTATCAGATGACTGGAGAATTAAGCCTCTCCAGTTTTTTATTAGCGCAAACTTCCAATCCTGCTATTTGGGCATTGGATTTAACTCCATTTATGTTTGCTTACTGGGGACAATCGTTTTGTTATGAGCTTGCTAATAAAGCGGAATTAATTATTGAGGATAAAACGCGCGAATATGTGAGTAAAAGTGGGGACTTGGAGCTTAAATTAAAATATGAAAGTAACCATGATAGTCTTACTAATCTACCCAATAGTCGGCTTTTGGCTCAACGAATTAATCAGGGAATTAAACAAATTAATAAGGGTGAGCATCTTGCTGTAGTTATTATAAATATTAATAACTTTAAGCAAGTTAATTATGAATACGGAACTTTTAGTGGCAACAGCTTATTATTACAATTTACCGAAAAATTAAAGCTAATCTTGATAGAACCGTATATGTTACAAGCCTATATGGGAATGAATATGATAGCCCGTTTACAAGGTGCAGAGTTTGCTCTTTTAATTCCCAGGCTGCGCAGCGAACACAATTTAAACCTCATTTTACAAAAAGTTATAGATACTACTTCAACCAGCTTCATGATAGACGGTAATTCCATCGATATTACCACTACCGCGGGTGCTGCATTGTATCCACCTCATGGTCAAAATGATGAGGAATTAATTCATCATGCTACTTTATGTTTACTTCATGCTGAAAAACAGGGCAAACGATTTGCAATTTATGAACCCAGTATGCACAGTAGCCGGAAAACAAAGCGAGTTATGTATAAAGAAATTAGTAGTGCCATTGTAAATGAGGAGATGCGGATCTTATTTCAGCCTAATTATGAGTTAGAGAGTAATAAGATTATAGGTGCGGATGCTATGTTAACAATGGAACATAGCAAACATGGGTATTTAGATAATGAAAAATTAGTTTCAATAGTAGAGGGAACCAGCATTGTAAAAAACCTATCCATATACATGTTGCGTCATGCTGTAACCCAGCTGGCCGATTTACATAAAAGAGGACAGCAAATATATATCACAGTGCAATTGTTTAATGCTACGGATCTCGAGCTTCCACCCTATATTGATTCCCTTTTAAAAGAGAACTCCCTTTCACCCGATTGTTTAAAAATTGCAATTACAGAGAAAGCCTGTCTTAGCGATCAAACTCAATCTATAGCCTTTATTAATGCGTTAGACGCGATGGGAATAAAAATAGTGATTAGTGATTTTTGTAGCGGGTACTCGTCTTTTGTGTATTTAACCAACTTCCCCATTAGCGAAATTAAAATTGATAAGTCATTTGTAGTAAACATGATGAAAGACGAAAAAAAATATACGGTTGTAAAAGCGATAATAAAATTAGCAAAAGCCATGGATTTAGTAGTTTTTGCGAATGGAATCGAAGATGCGGCCACAAGCAATGCCGTAAAAAAACTCGGTTGTTTTTATGGGGAAGGTTCATTTTATTCCCCACCAATAGAAATGGATACTTTTGAAAAATTATTACAAAAAAATATTTAACCCTGTTTCTCAAATTAAACGTTAAACTCTACGCTTTCTGCTCTTATTTGTTTTATTTCATTGTTTTCATCAACAAATACAGCTTTTGGTAAGTAATTCGAGCAAGCCTTTTCTTCTAACTGAATAAAGGTTGCAATAATGATGATATCTCCTGGAGCTACTAAATGGGCGGCTGCGCCATTAACACAAATAGCATTGGAATAAGGAATACCTTCAATAGCATAGGTTTCAAAACGTGTACCTTGGGTGACATTCCATACACTGACAGCTTCATAGGGAAGAATGTTGGCCGCTTTTAGCAACTGCGGGGAAATCGTAATACTGCCTTCGTAGTTTAAATCTGCTTGGGTCACTGTAGCTCTATGGATTTTAGATTTTAACATGCGCCGGTATTGCATAGAAAAACTCGGTAATTAAAAAAATGACGTAGATTTAACCACAAGTGAGAAAAAATTTATACTTAAAATATTAAAGTGCTAAATTGGGGTAAATATTCTAACTGTAATTGTCAGTATTTCTCCTATAATCTATCGTTATAGCGGATTAGAGTTACTTATTGGTAGTGGGTGTAGGCATCTTGCTCACTATATAGCAACTGCGAGGCGCTTTCTCGCCAATAATAAAAATTGAGAAAAAACCGTTCCAGGAAAATCATTCTTAAGCTTATACTCAAAGAAATTCTAAAATACTTGGAAACAAATGCAATATCCCGTCCTGGAAACGATACTGCTTGTTTTGCTGGCAGTACTCATTGTAAATAGTATTTTTCGATTTTTTAACCTACCGGTAATTTTAGGGTATTTATTAGTAGGCGTTTTTGTAGGGCCTTATGTTCTAGCGCTTGTTCCTAATTCTGAAGTGATACAAGCTTTGGCTGAGTTTGGGGTCGTTTTCCTCATGTTTACTATAGGTCTTGATTTTTCTTTTTCCAAATTACGCAAACTACGTTTTGCGGTGTTTGTTTTAGGATCGAGTCAAGTAATTAGTTGTATAGTATTAACGGTGGCAGTAGGCTTAATTCTTAAAATTCCTTTGGTACAATGTATTGTGATTGGTTGCGTTGTATCCATGTCTTCAACAGCATTAGTCATAAAGCAGCTCTCCGAGCAGGGAGAGGTTAATTCTTCTCATGGTTTAACTGCTATTGGTATTCTCTTATTTCAAGATTTAGCTGTAGTCCCCGTTTTTATAATATTAGCAAGTTTAAGTGCCCTTGATGCCGGATCTGTTCTTTATTCTATGACATGGGCAAGTTTACGCGGAATTTTGGCTATTGGTATTTTAGCCAGTGTTGGTTTTTGGATTTTTATTCCGTTATTTCGCTATTTAAACCCTACAAAGCAAGATGAGTTATTTACTATCAGTGTTTTATTTATCGCTATTGGTTCTGCGTGGATTACTGCAAACTTTGGTATGACCTTGGCACTTGGAGCTTTTTTAAGTGGGATTTTTTTAGCTGAGACTGATTATAGTAAACAAATCAAAGACGAAATTCGTCCATTTCGTGATATTTTACTTGGGTTATTCTTTGTCTCGATTGGTATGCTAGCCAATATAAAAATGTGGGGAGAAACATGGGTTTGGATAATGTTGACCCTCCTGGCTATTCTGCTGGGTAAAACCTTGTTGATAATCTTATTGTGTAAAATGGCAAGGCATCAAAATGCAGTGAGCGTGCGTACGGGGATAGTTTTAGCTCAGGGTGGGGAATTTGGCTTTGCTATTCTAACCTTGGCATTGAGTCGCAAATTGCTTTCTTTCGATTATTCACAAGTGGTACTCGCTGCTCTATTAATTTCCTTTGCTTGTGCCCCGCTTTTAATTCGTTACAATGAAAAAATAGGCTCCCTTTTTGCCAGACGCTAAACCAGCCAAGTCTCTATAGTTTGTGAGTAAAGCCTTCCCGGGAAGTTACTCAATAACAACGGATGCGTGTGTGGGTAACATCCAGGCAAGTATCATTTTCAATATAAAAAATATTTTTTTGCGCAGGGGTATTAATTATTTCACGATTAGCAATTTTATCGTATCCGCAGCCATTTAAGCTACTTATACCAAGAATAATGAATATCCGTATTAGCCAGTGCATAAAGATCCAATAAGCTAAATTTATAATATACTAACATTCATCGACCTTGTCGAAGCAAAAAGAATAAACCATTTCTAATCAATAAAATAGCTGCGGTTGGTCGGAAGGTCTAACGAGGATATGGAGTATTGTTGGGGCCTTTAGGCTGGGAGTACGGAATTAAGGAAATAAATGTTAGACAGGGCAAGCATTATTGATACGCTGTTTTTAGAACGAGTTAAGCAAGGAGACTTTCCCACGCCTAGAAGCGCTATTACTCTTGCTGAATCGGGTTTAAGTAAAAAAACAGCTTTGGATTTGTTTGATACCCAAATTAAATCCCGCCAACTTGATCTAATAGCCCGGCAATTAAAAGAAAAAGGGTTAGCCTACTATACGATTGGTAGCAGCGGGCATGAGGGGAATGCGGTCTTTGGCTATGTGTTTAAAAATTCAGACATGGCTTTCCTTCATTATCGTAGTGCTGCTTTTTTTCTACAAAGGGCAAAACAATTTCCAGGCTGTGACGGGGTAGAAGATGTGCTTTTGTCATTTGTAGCTGCGGCAAGAGATCCCATAGCCGGAGGAAGGCATAAAGTATTAGGCAGTGTGCCATTAAATATTCCACCGCAAACATCCACCATTGCTTCCCATTTACCAAAAGCATTAGGAATGGCTTTTTCTATTCGTCGCGCGAAAGAATTAGGGATTGAAGCCAAATTACCAAGTGATTCAGTGATTATTTGCTCTTTCGGAGATGCTTCTATAAACCATTCCGTCACACAAGGAACACTTAATGCGTGCAGTTGGATTGCACAAAATGCATATCCTTTACCATTGGTTCTTATTTGTGAGGATAATGGGATTGGAATCTCAGTGCCTACTCCTGAGAATTGGGTGGAGGAAACGATAAAAAATCGTCCATTTATCCATTATTTAGCATGTGATGGTTTAAATTTAGCTGATTGCTTTATGCAAGCGAAGTTGGCTGAGAAAATAGCAAGACAAAGAAAGCAGGTAGTTTTCCTCCACATGCGTTGTGTCCGTCTTTTGGGACATGCCGGTTCGGATATTGAGACGCAATACCATAGCCTTAAAGAAATTGAAGAAACAGAGGCAAATGATCCATTGCTTCATACTGCAGGTCTTTTATACAGAGCAGGATGGATGACTTTAGATAGTATTCAACATTTATATGAAGATAACCAAGAATTGATACAAGCCAAAGCAATTGAAGTAGCTTATAGTGAACAATTAAACTCGGCCACAGCCATTATGTCCGCTCTGGTTCCCAAAGTTATAGAAGTGCACCGGTACCCCTTACCCTCTGAGGCAATACGAAAAATTACTTTTGCTGATAGCTTTCCGCAATTAGCAATTAAAAGGAACCTCAGCCACCACATTAATTTTGCATTGACCGATTTAATGTTGCAGTATCCGCAAATGGTTATTTTTGGGGAGGACGTGGGTAAAAAAGGGGGCGTTTATCGCGTCACCGCAGATTTACAAGCGCGTTTTGGGCAAAGACGTGTTTTTGATACTTTGTTAGATGAGACAACTATATTAGGGACGGCTATTGGTATGGCGCATAATGGTTTTTTGCCTGTGCCAGAAATACAGTTTTTGGCCTATTTACATAATGCTGAAGATCAATTGCGAGGCGAAGCATCCACCTTATCTTTCTTTTCCAATGGTCAATATAAAAATCCTATGGTCATACGTATTGCTGCCTTGGCCTATCAAAAAGGTTTTGGCGGTCATTTTCATAATGATAATTCAATAGCTGTATTAAGGGATATCCCGGGCCTAATTGTGGCATGCCCATCCAATGGCCCTGATGCAGCTAGGCTACTACGGACTTCTATGGAGCTAGCCCAGAATGAAGGAAGGATCGTTGTATTTCTAGAGCCTATTGCTTTATACATGACAAAGGATTTACATGAGACGGGCGATAACCAATGGCTATTTGAGTACCCTTCCCTTGAAGAAAAAATTCGGTTTGGTGAGGTGAGTACTTTCGGGAAAGGAGAAACAGTCATTATTACTTATGCTAATGGCTACTATCTTTCGCGGCAAGCTGAAAAAATCTTACGAGAAAAGTATAAAACCTCCATAAAAATTATTGATCTCCATTGGCTTTGCCCTCTCCCAAAGGAGGCTATATTGCGCGAAATTGCCGGTGCAAAAAATATACTAATCGTAGATGAAGGAAGAAAAAGCGCCTCTATTAGTGAAGGGGTGATGACTTTATTAATAGAGGAAGCTTCTCCTCAATTAAATATAAAACGGGTAGTTGGAGAAGATTGTTTTATCCCTTTGGGAAATGCTTGGCAGTATTTACTTCCGAGTAAAGAGACTATCATTATAGCTGCACTTTCGTTTGAAAGTTCAAATAAGGAAAATGAAAATGGACGATTTACTATTTCTTGATGAGCAATTGCATGACGATGAAAGAATGATTCGTGATAGCGTTGCTCGTTTCGTCAATAATGAGGTTGTACCGCTTTTACCAGAAGCATTTGAAAAAGCTAAATTCCCCAAGGAATTTATCAAAAAGACTGCTGAAATGGGTTTGTTAGGACTCACGTTACCTTCGGAATATGGCGGTAACGATGCCTCTTATGTTATGTATGGCTTGGTTTGCCAAGAATTAGAAAAAGGCGACAGCGGCTTACGTAGTTTTGTTTCGGTGCAAAGTTCCCTGTGTATGTATCCAATTTTTAAATATGGAACGGAAGAGCAAAAAAAACGTTTTTTACCGCAAATGGCGAAAGGGGAGATAATTGGTTGTTTTGGCTTAACAGAACCGGACTCAGGTTCGGATCCTGGCAGCATGCGTACTCATGCAACTAAAGTAGCAGGCGGCTGGAAGCTGAATGGTTCTAAATTGTGGATTACTAATGCCACTATTGCCGATATTGCTATTGTTTGGGCGAAAACAGAGCAAGGCATTCGTGGATTTATTGTAGAAAAAAAATTTAAAGGATTTGAAAGCCGTGAAATTCATTTAAAAATGTCATTACGCGCATCGATTACCGGCGAATTGTTTTTTGATGATGTTTTTATTCCCGAGAAAAATCTTTTAACTGGCAGCGAAAAAGGGTTAGGGGCGGCACTCAGTTGCTTAAGCCAAGCCCGCTATGGAATTGCCTGGGGCGCTATAGGAGCTGCAATGGCCTGCTTTGATAAAACCAAAAACTATCTGTTGGAGAGGAAACAATTTGATAAACCGCTAGCTGCACATCAACTTATCCAAAAAGATTTAGCGGATATGTATAGTGAAATTATTAAAGCACAATGCCTTAATTTAAGAATTGGACGCTTGAAAGAGGAAAACCGGGAAACACCGGTGATGATTTCTTTGGCTAAAAGAAATGCTTGCAGAGAAGCATTAGCAATTGCCAGAAAATGCCGTAATTTATTAGGGGCTAACGGTATTAGTTTGGAGTACGATGTAATTCGCCATATGTTAAATTTAGAATCGGTATTTACCTATGAAGGAACTGACAATGTTCACACATTAGTTTTAGGTAAACATATAACAGGCATCAACGCATTTATTTGATATTTTTTGAGGTTTGCAAAACTTAAAACGCGCTGGGTCTGACTTCGCCTTCAAACGTGTCAGAACCAGCTTAAACCTAGAAAAAGGTTTAAAGTTATCCTGCTATTGCTGTAGGAGTTTGGGCAATTTCCCTTTCCGTGCACGGAAACAGCGTATAAGTAGTAAAAAAATCTTTTATATCTATGTTATCGCCTAACCCTAACGCTTTTAAATGGGTTCTAATAGTCTTTGCTAACTCTCCATCTTGATATATGTTATTGTCTAAAAACGCGAGCTCGATTGGCTTATTCTCTAAAAAGTTTGTTAAGGCGCTAATCAAATCATTGGCTGCTTTAATTTTAGCCGCTTTTGAGTAACTAAAAAAATTAAATAGCGAGATATCGGGCCTCTCTCTTCGCTCCTTCTCATATTTTCTAAGATGAGCAATAAATAACTCAATTTGGTTTTTGGGGATTTGCTTTTTTTCCGCATAATGGTAAGTCTCTTCTCCCCCTTCATCCCAAAGTGCCCACCTTTCTCCATATAGCTCTCGATAGGAGGGTCTTTGTCCGAATTTTCCAAATTGTACGGAATCACGTGACCCAGGTTCCGATTTCATTTTTTGTACCATTAGAGTAAGTTCCTGGGTATAGACTTCCATGGCTTCCCATGCTTCTTGTAAGTGTTGCGAATTAAAGTCCCCTTCTTTTTTTCCAGAGGTTAGTGGAAGCTGATCATCATATTGTTTAATAAGAGCTTTGATGCGTTGAACCTCACTCAGGACATTTTCAACATAACAAAGAAAGGCACCGGATGTTTTCAAAACATGTTTGTTTGCCATATCTTTGATTAACTCTTTGGTGCACTCAATAGTATGTTTAATTTTAGATGGATATTCGGGAGTGCTCTCGGGTAGGAAATACGCTTGTGAATGATAAGCAAATACTCGTTGTTCGCTGTCTTTTAGACTGACACAATCTTCAATGAGTATTTTTGCAGTAAATGGTTTAGAGCAATAAGCTAAATCAAGACGGATTGCATCAGCAATAAATTCAAGATTTTTCTCCGGCAATTTTTCATTTAATAGCCCGTCAACCGTTGGCCCCGTTGTATCTCTTGGACAAAATAAAGATTCATTTGTTACATTATCAAATACTACTTCGGCATCTAATTTTAATTTTTCTTCAATAAAAACTTTAATTTTCTTTCTTATTTCTGCTGTAACCCGCAGGTTTTTAGGATCAGCAAGAGACGCTAATTGCTTAATTAACAGCATACGGTATAAATTAAACTCATTACTGTTAACTAAAGATTCGTCTAATGTTTTAACAGTGTGATGGCTACTGACAACTTGGTTTAAGTAGTAAAGAAAAGCAAAAGATTCATCCAAATACTTTTGGATGTTTTCCTCGTTTATTTTCCCTTCGAGATCGTCAGAGGAAGTTTGTACGCCGAGACCAAGCATTTCACGATAAGTAGAATCACCGGCTAAAATAAATTCGCGATTCTGGATTTGGGTTAAGGCATAATTGAAACGCTGTGCCGTACTGAGTAATTTCTCGTAAGGATGAGAGCGTTCATAACTGTATGAAGCAGTAGGAATGGGTGCAAGAATTCTAACTTGTTGTAAATCTTGTAACGCGCCGCCTAATCCTCCTTGACCTACCGGCTTGGTATAAAAATCAATCAGATATTGGGGTAAAGAATCGTCAGGAGCCATTACAGCTACAATTTCCAGCGTTTGCTGTTTTATTTTTTCGATGAATTCAAATTTATTTACAAATGTTTTATTTTTAGGTTCTTTTAAATAAGCAAGAGTTGTTTCAATAAATAGGGGTAATTTATTATATTGTGGACTAAGCGTCCCACTCCTTCTTAACTCTTGTTGAAGTTGTTTGGTTTGTTCTCCTGCTTTTGTAATTAATCCTGTGACCAACTCGCGTAAATTTATTTCAATTACTTCATTATGGCGATATCGAGACGCATACTCCCTTTTCCATGAAGATACTGAACCATTAGCCATATGAGGATTCGTACCTAACCATGAATGTTTTGTGATTTCGTCAAATTTACTTAATTGTTTGATATCGGTCGGGGTGGTTTCAGTCACAGAGTCAATACGTTTCTTAAGGCGTATCACCTCTTTTTCGATGCTGCTCACAATATTTTTTATGTTAGCGCGATTGGTAGCACTCCGTTTGTATTGAAAAAAATCAGAATCATTAAATAAAGAGTAAGATGCTGCAAAACTTACACAAGCGGCTACCAATCCTATGGCTAATATAGAAATAGTAATGGGGCCCCCAATTAGTGCAGCTGAAGCACTGACTGCTATGGTTCCAGCTATTAAACCGGTAAAAGTAGCTAGAGTCGTTGCATGACTGGCAAAAAATCCGGATTCTGACATTTCGGCTTCCAGAAAATTTTGACACTGTTGCATGAATTGGATCTGTAGTTGTTGTGAAAATTTTTCTTTCTCTAAAGGGTTCTCGAAAAGTGAGCGGAGCCATTGTTGCAATCGACTTTCCTGACTATGTTTTTCAATGGTCTGATCATGCTCCTGATAAATATCCTGAAAAGCCTGTTGAAACAATGCATTTAACTGTTGTAAAAAATAAACCTCAATAGCTAAATCGAAGTCTTTTTCATCTACATGCTGAGCCATTTGTTGCTTGCACTCTTGGCGCATGTCTGTACCCGTTAAATCTTTTAAACCAATAAGAAGGCATTCTCTAAAATGGAATAGTTTGACGAGTTCTTTTGATAAGTTGATGTATGTTTCACTTTTGAAGCCCGCTTTTTCCATCTCCCTTAAAATACAGGCAAGATCTTCTTCAGCGGGTTCTTGATTAGCGTTAAGGGCTTTGTACACTAAAGTACCGACCCCGATACCTAATAAAACACTAAATGCACCACCAATAGCATTTTTAGCGCCGGTCATGGGATTTAGAAAGTCGAGAAAGGAAGTATTTTTTTGGGCATACATAGCCATGCCACCTACCCCAAGACCAACTAGGGCTCCGAGTGCTCCCCTACCCAACTTGGTACCGAAAGAGGCTTGTGTAATGGCTTTCTCTAAATATCTATTTTTTGTTGGATGATATTCAGCAATTTTTTCCGCACATTCTTTAACCGTGCTTGCTTTTTCTATCCCACCTGGAATTTCAAGATGAGTAAACATGTTGCGTTCAAGATATTGCTGATAATTTTCTTTAACAAGTTTAAAATAATCTTCGAGGGTCGGATCGGACATTTCTACAACATTCCATAATAACTACAATAATTAAATAGCAGGATAACAAAGAAAAATTAAGAGAGTATTAAGCATAATCAGACACCTTTATTCCAGGGGATTTTGCAAAATAAACTCTTCCATTAGCTAAACTTATAATATGTAGTGTTTGAATAAGGAAAAATAATGTCAAAATTAAAACCACCCCCAGATACAACGAACCTCTCTAATCCCGTAGAGCAAGAAATTGCTGAAGTGGTAAAGCAAGAGCTAGAATTAGAAGGGTCTGATAATGATGAGCTCCATAACCAGTTTGTGGGTGGGGACCAAGTAGATTCTTTGGGAGATGGTATTCCTGGTTATGAAACTACGGGAGTAGATGGAACCGATGACCAGATTGAACAAGAACAAGAAGAAACGGCCACGTCTATACCCAAACTAAGACCCAGATTATATCCTCCATACAATAAGTAAGCTTGTTATTTTGATTAAGAAAAGCTATTATTCCAACCCAATCGGGGCGTAGCGCAGCCTGGTAGCGTACTAGCATGGGGTGCTAGTGGTCGAAGGTTCAAATCCTTCCGTCCCGACCAAGCCCAGCAAGAACTTCAGAACTTAAAAATTTGCGATTTTGTTTTTTTTGGTACCAGTTTTGGTACCACTTTAAAGTCTGCTCTAAAGTTACCGGGTCTTTCCCAATTACGGGGGCACTCAATCAGCAGCACAGCACTCTAATCCGAGTTCTATAATTTTCAAAGTTTTTAAATCCATAAGCTCTCCTCTGAATGTCTCATAAAGAATTGCTAGCATTAGGCTCTTTTGTATATTTTCCGGCAGTAGAAACTATATGAGCTTTTTTGATACTGCAAGGCCTTTCTGTATTCCGTAATTTTCAACGCCTAGTCTTCGTAGTAAGCTGTGTTAATATGAGTTACTTACCTAAAATTGATTTTAGGATTTCGCAAGGAAAATGGATGTTCAAAGGTCGGCGTAAGCAGTTTTTAGCTTTAGGGATGGCAGTAAGCCTGTGCCCAATCCTAGCTTATGCAGAAGCGCCTGTAGGACTTAAGGAATTAAATCAATTAGCCATTCATCACAATAAAGATATAATAGCCTCCCGTTACGCAATGACAATAGCGACTGCAAAATTAGTTCAGGCAGGGTTATGGCCTAATCCATCATTAGAGCTAGTAAACAATGATGATCGTTTTTTTAAAGATGAAGGTGAGTATTCTCGTAGTATTGGTTTGAGTCAAGCACTACCTATTTCAGGCCGGATAGCTAAACAAAAAATAGTAGCTTGTATTGATATTGAACGTGCCCACGCGGAAATTCAAGAAGCAATACGTCAATTAAGTTCAAAAGTTGCAAATACTTACTATGCTTTGGTCGTAACAGAAAATCGCTTGCAGCAATTAAATTATTTACAGCGCATTAATAAGGAACTGGTTGGAGTCATTCATGAACGTTATCATGCGGCTGAAGTATCAGAGCTGGATGATAACATAGCCCGCATAGAATATGGGCGAATTGAACAAGACAAACAGCTTTTGCGAAGTCAACTCATTACCCAGTATGCAACTTTAAATCAATTAATTGGCAGAAATCCAAGTAAGCCTCTTAGAATAAGTAAAACAATCGTTATACCAAAAGCTCTGCCTCCATTACCTGATTTGGTTAATCATGCTCTGAAATATCGCCCAGACCGACGAGGCTTATTGCTCGCCCATCAGCGAGCACTCGCTGATCGAGCCCTTGCTAAAGCGGAGCGTTTTGCTGATTGGACTCTAGGCGTTGGTGTTCAACAAGATAAAATAGTGGTTGACGGAGCTCCACCCCAGCAGGCTGATAAAACGTTGAATTTAACGTTATCGGTTCCGTTACCCTTATTGAGTGGCAATCAGGGAAGAATTTTAGAAGCAAGTGCTACGAGAACCCAAGCTTTAATGGCTATTGACGCTATAAATCTTACCATTGAAACTGAAGTTATGAGCAATTATGGCCAAGTACAAACACTTACCACAAGTCTTTTGCAAACCCAGTCTACTTCTCTTCGATTAGGGCTTGCTAATGTGAAACTTGCACGCGATGCCTATCAAAACGGTCAAATGTCTTTGTTGAATGTATTACAGGTTCAAAGGCAGCAAAATGATTTGCAAGCGACTTATTTAACAACGGTGGAAAAATATTATCAATCCTATGTGGCTCTTTGTACTGCCATTGGGGAAAGACATCTAAAAGGAATTTGTCCTGATTTTCCATCAAAGGAAGAGTGTAAATGATTACATACCGATTTATTCGACAGAGATTGTTTCTTATTCTCCTTATGAGTGTTTTTCTTTACACACCGCGGCTGTTCTCCCATGGAGATGAAATCGAGGTGAATACCTCAGGGCCCGCACAGTCCGTCACGCTGACACCAGAACAAACCAAAAAACTTGGCCTTGAAGTGGCTAAAGTTTCCCTACGTCCAACGGCGGAGCTTTTAGCCCTAAATGGGCAACTCCAACTAATGCCTAATGCACAAGCGGACGTCAGTATCCGAATTAGTGGGGCAGTCACAAATATAGTAGCAAATTTAGGCGATAATGTGGGCAAAGGGCAGGTACTCGCTACTGTACAGTCAAGATTAATCGGAAATCCCCCACCAAGTGTAGAGGTTAAAGCGCCCATTGCAGGAATAATTGATGCACGAAATATTAGTTTGGGCCAGGCGGTTGAGCCTAATACGGTTCTTTTTCACATCAGTAATCGCGAGCAATTACTTGCGGTGGCCAAAGTCTATGAAGAGGATTTGGACAAAGTAAAAATAGGCCAGAGCGTTAATATACATGCTTTAAGTTTTCCAAAGAATGCTTTTCCCGGCAAGATCATTCTTATTGAACCTAATCTAGATCCCTTAACACGCACGGTAAACGTGCAAATTCTTCTTGATAACAAAGAAGCCCTGTTAAAACCAGGGATGTTTGTTCGTGCCAATGTGATATTGCGTTTTACTAAAGCTGCGTTATCAGTGCCTAATAATGCCTTAATTGAAGCAGATAACACGACGTTTGTTTTTGTGAAAAACGGCTCAGCTTATGAGCGAACAGTAGTAGTACTTGGCGCCAGTGATGAAAGTTATACTGAAATTATGAAGGGATTGGTGCCTGATGATGAGGTAGCTACTCAGGGAAATCGGCAATTGTACACTTTATCTTTAACTGGTGGCGGTGCAAAGCAGTCAAGCCAGGAGGATAAGCATTAATGTTTACTCAATTAATTGCCTGGTCACTTCATAATCGTATATTGGTTTTAGCGTTAACCATTATCCTTTGTCTTTTAGGTGGCTACACCTTAAAACAAATGTCAGTTGACGTTTTCCCAGAATTTGCGCCACCACAAGTGGTTATTCAAACCGAGGCGCCGGGAATGGCCACGCAAGATGTCGAAACTTTAATCACCTATCCTCTGGAAAGTGCCATTAATGGGACACCCGGTGTTGCTAGCGTTCGTTCAAAAACCTCGGTGGGTTTATCTACTATTACGGTTGTCTTTAATGATAAAACTGACATTTATCGTAATCGCCAACTCATTAATGAGCGCATCCAACAAGTTACAGGGAGGCTCCCTCCGGGAGTTACCCCGCCTGACATGTTGCCAGTCACATCAGCTGTGGGGTGGCTTGTAAAATATGCACTAATCAGTGACACAGCCAGTCCTGAAACCTTACGCACCCTTTCCGATTGGACTATTAGGCCACGTATACTGGCTTTAGGTGGGGTTGCCTCTGTTGTATCCATTGGTGGAGAAGTAAAACAATACCAAGTGCGCCTCATCCCTGAGCGACTACTAGCTTATGGCATTACCATTGAAGAAGTACGACAAGCCTTAACCACGGCTAACGAAAATGTTCCCGGTGCCTTTGTTAATCAAGCAGGAACTGAGCTTGTGGTAGGTACGGTTGGACGAATCCAATCGCTTGATGACATTAAAAAAACCGTCATTACAGTTCGAAAGGGCATTCCGATCACTATTAATAATGTAGCAATAGTAGCTTTCGGTGGAGAAATAAAACGTGGTGATGGTGCTTATAATGGCAAACTTGCAGTGATTGGTACTGTATCCAAAGCCTATGGTGCCGATACTGTAACGACTACGGCAAAAGTTGCGGACGCTCTAAATAACATTAAACAGACTTTACCAGTAGGTGTTGATCTAAAAACCGAAGTTTTTCGCCAAGCCAATTTTATTGAATCAGCGATTAATAATTTAACCCGCGCACTTCTTGAAGGTGCAATCATAGTTATTGCCATTCTTTTTTTATTTTTAATGAATTGGCGTGCCTCATTCATTACGTTTCTATCGATGCCAGTTTCTTTTGTAATTGGTTTATTAGTGCTGCACTATTTTGGGATTGGGATAAACTCCATGACTCTCGGAGGAATGGCTATTGCTATTGGCGAGGTGGTTGATGATGGGATCATTTCGGTGGAAAACGTGGTGCATCGCTTAAGAGTCAATCGAGAGGCGGAAAATCCTTTGCCGACTATAGAAGTGGTTTTTGATGCCATCCTCGAAATAAGAAGCTCAGTTGTTTATGCAACAATTATCATAAGTCTCGTTTTTTTACCCATTTTCTTTTTATCAGGAATTGCTGAGCGCATTTTTAGTCCTTTAGCCATTGCCTACATTGCTTCAGTTTTAGGTTCATTGGTAGTCTCTATTACGATGGTTCCTGCGTTGTGTTATTTCTTGTTGGTTCGTTCTCGAGAAAAAGAACAGGATAAGGGAGTTCAACTACATGCTTTATCTCAAAATGAACGCAATTACAGCGTAGAGCGCAAAATGGAGCATGAAACAGATTCAGAGACGCGTTTTGTGATATGGCTAAAGACGCATTTTTTAAAAGCTTTGCATTGGTCTTTGTCTCACTTTAAGGCAGTGATCATAATGGCACTTGTGGCATTTGTATGTGCATTGACTCTACTTCCATTTTTTGGTACTTCATTTCTGCCTGAGTTTCATGAGGGTAACTTTATTGTGACAATGAGTACTTTACCTGGAACTTCATTGGAAGAATCCATGCGCTTAGGTTTGCAGGTACAAAATACTTTATTAAAATATCCGCAAGTTGTATCCATTGCCCAACGTGCTGGTCGCAGTGAGCTGGATGAGGACGCATTACCGCCTAATGTGAGTGAGTTCGATGTACTTTTGGATTTCGATAAAGACCAATCCATGGCACCCGATAAACTATTAAGAAATATTCGTGCTGATTTGGCTAGTATTCCAGGTGCTGTTTTTAATGTCGGCCAATTTATTGCTCATCGCATGGATGAGGTTTTGTCCGGTGTACGAGCGCAAGTTGCGGTGAAAATATTTGGCGATAATTTATCCACATTAAACGAATTAGGTCAGTCCCTTGAAACACTTTTAAAATCGATTCCTGGTACTGTAGATGTGAATAAAGAACAGCAGATTAATGTTCCACAAATAATCATTAAGATTGACCGTGACAAAGCTGCACGTTACGGAGTTAATGTAGGTCAGATTTCAGAGGACGTAGAAGTACTTTTAAATGGAGTGAGTGTATCAAGTATTTTAGAAGGTCAACGCACCTTTGATTTATTTCTACGTATGGATAAGCCAGGACGTGCTAATACTAAAGCCATACAAAATATGCTTATTGATGCGCATGGGCAAACTGAAGAAAGTTCAAGTAAAATTCCCTTACGTGCAGTTGCTGAAATTAAAGTAGAGCCTCAGCCTTTTGCCATTAATCGGGAAAACGTGCAGCGATTATTAGTCATTGGCTTTAATGTGCAGGGACGCGACTTAGGTAGCGTCATCGCGGATGTAAAACAAGAGGTACAAGAAAAAATTAAGCTACCTACTGGCTATTTTATTCAATACGGTGGACAGTTTGAAAGCCAACAACAAGCGTCCAAAGTGATTCTAGCTTTTGGTGTACTAGTCATCTTTATCATGCTTATCTTATTGCATAAGGCTTTTGGAACGTTTAGAGAGGCTATTTTGGTCATGTTTAATTTGCCCTTAGCATTAATCGGTGGTGTGGTTTCACTTTTTATAGCTAGTGGGGAGATGAGCGTTGCTGCTATGATTGGATTTATTACCTTATTTGGAATTGCTGCACGAAACGGGATTATCTTAGTCAGTCATTACAACCAGTTACGCTTACAAGGTAAAACTCGACAACAAGTGGTTATTGATGGAACCCTCGATAGATTAGTTCCTGTATTAATGACAGCTGCAACAGCCGCCCTAGGACTTTTCCCACTGCTTTGGGGGTCACCTGCCGGTAAAGAATTAGAACGACCATTGGCACAAGTGCTTTTAGGCGGGTTATTTACTTCAACAGTGCTTAATATGCTTGTTGTACCTACAGTTTATAATGCTATTGAACAATGGCGGGAACAAAAGAAATTATTAAAAGAACAAAATTAGGAGAAACACCATGAAACGAATGCCATTCACTACATACTATCCTATTTTGCTGAGTTTTATAATCAGCCTTTTTATTTTGGCTACACCCTTAGAGCTTTTTGCCAATACAACTGAATCCCCCAAACTAGAAACTCCTACTAGCATACCTGCGCTCTGGAAAGAAATTGATACGCAAGCTGCGTCCATTGATCAAGCGATACAAGAAAACAAACTCACCTCAATTCATGAGCACGCTTTTGCGATTCGTGATTTAGTAAATGCACTTCCAGCTTTAAGCAAGGATCTATCGGATGAGCAGAAACAAACACTCCAAGATAATTTAAGTTATGTGGATGCGCTTGCTACTCGTCTTGATAAAGCTGGGGATGCAGGAGATAAAGAGGGTACTAAATCCAATTGGGGTAAACTACAAAAAATCTTAGAACAGCTCAGAGGAATATTTTCTCTTAACCCACAAATGTAATTAAAACTTATTTGAGGAAATACATGAATAAGTCAGGAGTGAGTTATTTAAAGCTTTCAATAATGACGCTATTATCTTTTATTGCAATGTATATTCTGATGTACATGATGGTCGATAGGTTTACAAATGTTTATAATAATTTAAATCAATTCTATATGGCGGGGATGATGGCTGCTCCTATGGCATTGATTGAATTATTTTTAATGAATTCAATGTACCCTAATAAAATACTCAATGGAATTCTTGTGCTACTAATGGTTCTTATTTTGATTGTATTTATTTTTTGTATTAGAAACCAAACAGGGATATCTGATAAAGAATTTTTAAAGTCAATGATCCCTCATCATGCGAGTGCTTTATTAATGTGTGGTGAAGCGCCTATTGAAGATCAAGAAATTAAAAAATTGTGCGAATCAATTATATCATCACAACAATCTGAAATTAACTGGATGAAAAATAAATTAATTTCTTTAGAAAACAATAGGTAGATATTATTTGACTATATAAACTCTCAATTATTTTAAATTTAAGGTTTAATTATGCTGAATTCATTACTTAGAACTACTCTTGTAACTGTTTTTTTCCTAAGCGCAACAAATGCAATTTCTCATTCTAGCAATGAAAAAAGTTCGATAGGGGAACCTGCAAATGAAACAAAAGCAAATAAAATAATTAAAGTCATTGCTTTGGATACCATGAGATTTAGTTTTTCTGAGAAACCGTTGCCCCAGGATGGGGAAGTGATTACATTTGAGATTAAAAATGCAGGAAAAGTAGCTCATGAATTTTCCATAGGGGATGAAGAAGAACAAAAAGCGCATCAAAAAATGATGCAGTCAATGCCTAATATGGTTCATGAGGATGCCAATACAATTACAGTTAAGCCCGGTGAAACTAAAAATTTGACTTGGAGGTTTAGGGCAAACCAAGGTCATGATGTTATATTTTCATGTAATATTCCAGGCCATTTTGAAGCGGGAATGTATGAGAAAGTAAAAGTGGTCGTTTCTAAACCCTGAGATACTTTTTATCCGATGCATTTCTAAGCCATTCTCCATGTAAAGCATCCAATCTTGGTCAAATTTCTGTTATTCCGATTCAGCTTTGCATAGCAATAATAATATATATTTGGAGTGCTCTTTGTTCCTTAGTTAAACAAGGTGCCAATAGATTCGATTATACTTTTTTTTATATCAATCCTATTTGAAGCATGTGCAATAGTATTACAAGTTACGATATTGTCTGGGCCCAGTTTTAGTAGGTTATCATAAGCGTTTTCAGAAAATAGCGCGTGTACGCTCACACATATAGGGGCTTTCATGTTTAATGATTTTAAATGCTTGATGGCTTCTATCATGGTAACCGCTGTTGAAATTATATCGTCTACTAACACAGGTGTGTGATTTTGGTACAGACCAATATTGGGAATTGATACCTCCACAAAACGATCCCCTTTTCTTATCTTTTCTAGGATTAAAAAGGGTGCGTCAGCTTTTTTGGCAATCTCAGAAACCCATTGTTGACTCTCAGTATCTGGTCCGATGAGAATAGCATTAGGAATGTTGACTTTAATCCATGCAGAAATGTTTTCTGTCGCATGTAAAGCTTTTGCAGGAATGGAGTAGATATCGTTTAATGAATGCCAACGATGAAGATGCGGATCAATCGTGAGTAAACCATCAAAATAACTGGAGATTAGTTTCGCAAAATATTTCGAAGTAATGCTCTCGCCCGAATGAAACTGTTTATCTTGGCGCATGTAAGGGAGGTAAGGAGCAATTAGCCCTATTTTTTGGGCGCCTAGTTCTCTGGCTGTTTCTGCGGCAAATAGAAGAGGAAGGAGTTTGCTATTAGGATGTTCTAAATGTGCGATAAATATTACATTCTTGTCTTTTACTAGAGATTCAATTTTGATAGAGGCCTCTTCATCAGGAAATTGATGAAGTGTTATTTTACCAATCTCAAAACCTAGGGCTTGGTGAATCGCATGAGCAAAGTGGTCGCTGCCGAAAAGAGAAAAAACAATGGGGAATTTTTTCATATTGCTTCCTCAATATGGATAATATTTGTTCTTTGTTGCAGAAAGGTTAAAGAATAAGATAGCTCACCTTTTGTCTCAGCATGAACAATAAACAAAGGTTCTCCTTTCTCGACCAATTTGTTTAAGGGGGTTAGTAATTCAATGCCTGCTGATTTTGATTTAGGCGCACCAGCTAGTTTGGCAAGTTGTGCTAATGATCGATTATCAATTCCTGCTACTTTGCCTTTTATCTTCGAAGTAATGGTTTTTGTATAGGGTGCAGATGGGATATTAAAGAGGCCGCCTTGGGCTTTGCAAATAGCCTGAAATTTTTTTAGTGCCGCTCCATTGTTTAACAACGACTCTGCAATTTGTGTGCCTTGTCCTGGTGAGACATCCGGTGAGCACTCAAGTAATTGTCCTGCTAAGGTTAATGCGCGTTCACGTAAATCCTGGGGGGCAGAGCGATCACAAGAGAGGACAGACCATACGTCCTTCGCCTCAAGAGCAGGGCCAATACCACGCCCAACAGGTTGGGTTCCATCAGTAAAAACAACCTGAAGTTTAATTGAAAACTCTTTGGCAATATCTTCTAAATAATGCTTTAAAATGTCTGCGTTTGAGGCAGACCGAACTTTAGCACTGGGCCCAATAGGGACATCAATGACTATGTGTGTTGAACCCGCTGCGATTTTTTTGGATAGAATAGAGGCAACCATTTGACCTTCACTATCTAAATCCATCGACCGTTCTATGCGAATTAATAAATCATCGGCAGGGCTTAATGAGACAGCGCCTCCCCAGATGATACATCCATTTTCTTGCTCAACAACTTTTTGCATGGCTTTAATATCTAAGTTTACGGGTGCAAAAATCTCCATCGTATCGGCGGTTCCTGCGGGTGAAGTAATCGCTCTAGAAGAGGTTTTAGGCATCATTAAACCAAACGCGGTAACAATAGGAACAACAATGAGAGTGGTACGATTACCGGGTAATCCGCCAACACAATGTTTATCAATCACTAATGGTGATGGCCACTTAAGACGATTTCCTGTTTGGACCATGGCGTAAGTTAAATCGAAAATTTCTTGTCTAGTTAACCGATTCCCTACGGAACCTGCAAGGAACATGGCAATATGAATATCTGACAGTTGTCCTGAGAGAACATCCCCAACAATTTGATTAATTTCTTGTGTTTTTAATTCATTTCCATAGAGCTTAGAGCGAATATAACTTAATGAATCGAGGACTTTAGGATGTGAAATGGAGATTTCATCGCCAACATTTGCTTTCAGCAAATCCCAGGCATAGCGTGAAAGACCAGCTTCATGTTGCTTAAGTAAATTAGAGGCCAATTCTGTCGTATTAATTGTTGCAATGATTGATTGATTATTAAGGGTCACTTGAACCCGCGTTTCTGCAACGAATCCCTCTGAGCGGCAAATATGACAGTCTTCGCGCATGTAAATAACAGCGGCCTTCGAGGTGTTAATGCCCAAATATTTAAGTTGTAATGTAGCATGCTCTTTTTTCATGTTTAATGTTTTATTCAATGTATTGATATAACAAAAGTAGGATTCCAATTTCGCAGACTAAGCTCTTTGGAACCTCAAATAAGGCCACAATCAATACGAAAATGACAAAAGATATTATTGGCCCACCTGACAGCGACTGTACTACCTAAAATGATAATTTCATTGAGCTCCTTCTCATATTTCACCTTTTAGTTATACCATAGTTATATAGGATTTCACCCTGTTAAAAGTGAGTGCTGCTTAAATTGCATAGGGTAGAGTTTATTCGCGCTTCTTTATTTCTAAGGAAGTGAAATATCTCCAAAGGAGCTCTAAAAATAGAAATAGGTGGGCTTATGAAACATGAATATCATGATGGTCATAAAAGGCCAAAGGAAAATACTTGCTGTCATCATCAGACACAAGATTCACACCAGGTCCCTGGAGGAGAAAGTGAATCGGTTATTTATACCTGTCCCATGCATTCAGAAATCCGCCAATCTCGACCTGGCCACTGTCCTATTTGTGGTATGGCGTTAGAGCCAGTCACGGTGACGGCTATAGATGCACCTAACCCTGAATACATCGATATGCGGCGTCGATTTTGGGTGGCGCTGATACTGACTTTACCAGTAGTTCTCTTGGAGATGGGCGGGCATGCACAAATTACTAGAATATCTGCGAGCGTATCTACTTGGATGCAGATGTTACTAACAACACCAGTGGTGCTCTGGGGCGGTTGGCCATTCTTTCAGCGAGGCTTACAATCACTCAAAAGTCATTTGAATATGTTTACGTTGATTGCGATAGGTATTGGAGTGGCGTGGGGTTATAGCATGGTGGCAACCTTATTTCCTCAATTATTTCCGGCGGCCTTTCGAGATGAACATGGCCTTGTTGCGGTCTATTATGAAGCGGCAGCAGTGATCACATCGTTAGTTTTATTAGGGCAAGTCTTGGAGTTAAAAGCACGAGAACAAACAGGTAGTGCTATTCGTGCTTTATTAAAACTCGCTCCTGAGAGTGCGCATCGAATAGCCGATGATGGTAGCTTAGAGAAGGTGTCTCTCGATGAGGTTCACCAAGGTGATTTGCTGCGTGTCCGACCAGGCGAGAAAATACCTGTCGATGGTGAAGTTATGGAAGGTCGAAGTCATGTTGACGAATCCATGGTCACGGGAGAGTCCATGCCAGTCGTTAAAGATGTTGGTGCAAAAGTAATCGGAGCTACAATGAACCAAACCGGCAGCTTTGTTATGAAAGCGTCGCATGTTGGCCGCGACACTATGCTTTCTCGCATTGTGCAAATGGTAAGTGATGCTCAACGCAGCCGTGCGCCTATTCAACGGTTAGCTGATACGGTATCTGGTTGGTTTGTGCCTGTGGTCATACTCATTGCTGTAATAGCTTTTACTCTGTGGTCAATTTATGGGCCACCACCTGCGTTCAGTTATGGCCTTATTGCTGCTGTATCCGTATTAATTATCGCCTGTCCTTGTGCACTGGGTTTAGCGACACCGATGTCGATTATGGTCGGAGTAGGGCTTGGGGCTAAAAGTGGCGTGCTGATTAAGAATGCGGAAGCACTGGAGCATATGGAGAAAGTCAATACGTTGGTAGTGGACAAAACCGGGACGCTCACCGAAGGTCATCCAAAACTTACAAGCATCAAAGTGGCTGATGGATTCAACGAAGAGGAAGTACTGGCTCTTGCGGCAGCACTTGAACAAAACAGCGAACACCCACTGGCCAATGCGATTGTTCTTGCTGCAAAAGAAAAAAAAGTATCATTGGCTAAGATTGAAAATTTTGAGGCGCCTACTGGAAAAGGGGTGATTGGCACTGTGAATGGCTACTCAGTTGCCATTGGCAATGCAAAACTGATGCAGGAGCTTGGTGCTAATAGTGAGACTTTACTGGCTCAAGCAGACGCACTTCGAGCAGAGGGCGCTACAGTGATGATTATGGCAGTAGAAGGTAAAGTGGCTGCTATTTTAGCAGTAGAAGACCCCATTAAAGCAAGTACACCGGAGGCTATTCGTGGGTTAGAAGCACAAGGGATTGAAATCGTTATGCTCACGGGTGACAGTAAAAAGACAGCAGAAACGGTCGCCGCTAAACTAGGAATAAAGCAGGTGATTGCTGAAATTAGTCCAGAGGATAAGAGTCGTATCGTGGATGATTTAAAAAGCAAAGGCCGCTTTGTTGCCATGGCGGGTGATGGCATTAATGATGCGCCAGCATTAGCGAAAGCTGATATTGGCATTGCCATGGGTACTGGTACGGATGTAGCGATCGAAAGTGCTGGGATTACCTTATTGCGTGGGGATTTAAATGGTATCATTAAGGCGCGATACCTATCAAAAATAACCATGCGTAATATACGTCAGAATCTATTTTTTGCTTTTATTTATAATGCCTTAGGTGTGCCGGTTGCAGCCGGTGTGTTATATCCAATAACAGGACTACTTCTAAGCCCGATTATCGCCGCGGCTGCTATGTCGCTTAGTTCTGTTTCAGTTATCACCAATGCTTTGATGTTGCGATGGACTCGTTTATGAATTTTAACATTCACTGTAAGTCCTTATGGCCTCTAATCACTTAAATGTCTTAAATGTGATGAATTTTCAATAAGGAACTCCAAAAGCAAATGGCGCTGGCTCTGATTTTTTAATTAAATTCTGCTTTAGGCAGGCAGTATTTAATAAGAAGTGAACTATTCAAAGTCAGTGCATTTTAAACCAGCCCACTCTTTTTATATCATTGAAAGAGTCTGTTTGATGGCACCGATAACATTGATCAATACGGGCATCCTTTTCTCCAGGAACGGATTGGTCGACCATACCAAAGTGCTCCATGCGATGGCTTGGTGGTGCTTTATGACACTCGGCACAATTGGTAGACCTTGGGCTGGGATGTAAATAGCCGGGAATCTTCCAGTTTTTTTCTGAATGACAAATAGCACAGTCTTTGCCAAAGAATTCTTGATGTTTATCTTGAAAACTATGGCAACAATGACAGTCTAATCGAGTGGGATGAGGGGAGTTAATTTTCGCAGGTGTTTCTGTTTTTAATACATATTGCAAAGAAATTTTCAGGAGCTGCCCATGGTCCATGTAAATGGGGCGCTTATTATTTCCCTGATGTTCAGTATGACATCCACGACAATCGTTTAGGTGAGCATGGAATGAATCTAAAGGGTTCATCAACAGTTCTGGAGATGAGGCATGGCAGGTAATGCATTTCTCTGCCACAATCCCACGCTTAGGCGCATGGCAACTTTCGCACTTGTCGCTTAGAAACGAGTGCGCTGCTGAAAGCGGACCAGGATTGACAGCAGCACTCCAGACAGATAGCTCCTCATCATTGGATTGGGCGGAGGTGGCAAGAATAGTGAAGAAAATGATCAGGATTGTAACTAGCATTCCTGCCCCAGCAAAAGACTTCATTTAAGCCACCGTAGGCCATAATAGATTGAGCTCCAAATATGCAAAGCTAAAACGGTGTACATTGAGATGGCCGTAGTAATGTGCACGATAAGCCAATCTCTAAACGCTTTCTTCAGCACGTCTTGAGTAGTTATGGAAAACTCCAGATCAGAAATTGCCCCAAGCAGATGCTTCAAAGATATCCCAAAGGGGTCAACTACAGCCTGATTTTCTAAATTGCACGCACTTTGTACAAGGTTGTCATAGCGGTTACGTAAGATAAAAAGTTCCTGTTGCTTTGTGCTCAACTCAAGACCAATCTGCGCTAGATAGTATCGCCCTATAAATCCTGTGGCAACCACTATGAGCATCAAAATAATCAGGGTAATGCCTAATGGGCTTTGAAATTTATGCCCCGAATGAATAACACCAAGGAGTGCGCCAATGGTACCGGCGTAAACATGAAATGATAAAAGGGTGCTTAGTGGAAGCGCCCTTTTAAAGTGCTCGCAAATCCAATGGTTCCGTTTGACGAGGGAATAACCGAGAAGTAAAACGAGTAATGTAGTGGCAGCAACACCGAATAGAAAACCGATAAAACTACCTGGAAACTGAGGAGCCACGTGAAAAAGAAATACAGGTACCATAAGTGCTAGGGCACTTAAAAGACCACCTACGATAACTTTTTCAGCTTCAGATGCCATGGATTAAGCCTCCACCACAAGATTTCCAGGTGATTTTGCTTGGCAAGCCAGGATAATACCCGCTGCTTTTTCCTTTGCGGAAAGCGAATCCTCTACCTCCATGTTCACTGTGCCCTCTAAAAGGAGTACCTTGCAGCGTCCGCAAATACCTGTCCGGCATTCATAATCAATAAACACACCGATAGCCTCAGCCGCTTCAAGCACTGATTGATTTGGCGCCAGCTGTCCGGATTTATTCGATTTTGTAAAGGTAATGGTTGCATGAGCCGACGGTGGTAGGATATTGTTTGAATCTGCAGACGCCTTTGTTTCAGGTGAAGAAAGTGGTGGTTCGGTTGTAAATATTGGCCCACCTTTTGGTGGCGCGAAACGCTCTGTTTTAATTTGCTCTGACGGAATTTTAAGCTGTAAAAGGACTGCTTTAACTGCGTCCATCATAGGCGGAGGCCCACAAAGGTGAATCCGATGAAGGGCGATGTCAGGAATTGTTTTTTCAATAAGTTCTGGCGTGATAAGTCCTACATGACCGGACCAGTCAGTACCATCAGAGGTTCTTACAATAATGTCAACATGGACGTTTGGATGGCGACGCGCAAGGTAGGTGCATTCTTCGTGAAATATGATATCGGTTGGTGAATTAACGGCGTAAAGCAGATGAATGTCTTTCGGATAGGAGCGATCAGTAAGATAGCGCAATACACTCATCATTGGCGTGATGCCCACGCCACCGGCGATGAGCACTATACCATTGGCCTCTTTGCCGGTGAAGAAAAATTCACCGGCAGGTGCAGAAACCTCTAGCAAATCTCCGGTATGGACATGATCGTGAAGATGGCGTGATTCTACGCCATACTGTTCACGTTTTACTGTAAGTTCTATGTAGTCGTGTTGGGTTGGCGAGGAAGAAATCGTATAGGACCGGCGCACTTTTTCTCCATTAATCATGGAAGTTAGAGTGGCATATTGTCCGGGCAAAAATGTGAAAGGGATTTGACCAAGATTAGGTTCCATCAGACGGAAGGTTTTGACATTTGGCGTCTCTTCAAAAATTGCTATGGTCCGTAAGATCCCTGACCAACGTATTGGGGCAGTTGGTTTTATGTTTGTTGTAGATACTGCAAAATTCGCGGGCGGCTTCGCACCATTAACGGACTTTGCTGGTTCACTGATAGGGGTCAGTTTTTTAATTAGGGAATTAATGCGACGATGTCTAGCCCAATGGATGAAAAGGCCAAACGTCAGCGCGGCTACCAACAAAAGCATGAAAAGCCCGTGGAGCCAGGAAATATTTTGAAAATTAGCAGCAATTTCATCATTATCCCCAATGTTCATTTCGCTCTTAAACCAATTAAGAGCGATTTGTGAGGGAGGTCGTGCTTCCTCTAAGGCTTGTAGCGCACTTGCTCCACTTGTAGCATAGGAAAGACCCTGGCGTACCTGCCGTAAAGCAGTTTGTGCAGCTGCGGCATTATTAGTTGATAGGGCGTGATGAAGTTTAGCTTCTGTAGCGGTGATGATTTGTACCCCTAAACCAAGACGAGCAACAGCCTCACCTCTTATATATTTGCGTGCTTCATCGCTGAGCTTTGGAAAGTCCATCATTGATGCATAAAAGGGTTTGCCACCACTTGTCATCATACCACAACAGCCAGGAGGACCGGGAGGCGCCGAAGATGGTGCCATCATATTCCCAGCAGTATTACTTGTATTTTCAGCATCATGACCGGAGGATTGCATCGTTGAGTTCGTCGAGGTTGGAATAACTGAAATGGGAGGTAATGTAGAAGCATTATTAGTGCTCTGATGATGGGCTTCATGGCTAGATGATGATATTTGGGCAATCACGTGAGATGAAGGTATCAATCCCAGTAACATCACTATCATGAGAGAAGTTACCTTCATGGTTATTGGGTAACGGAATATATATCGACTTCGCAGGATCGTATTCGTTCGACTCGAGTCTTTAATATATTGTTTTTTACTTTGAGCACCAAAAATAGGTAATCTCTTAAGAAATCCTTTTGGTTTCATAATTCCGTTTAATTTTATTATTAGCCGCTCATCCTCCTCGGGGCTCATTTGATTGGAAGAGGAAAACCATTCATATCAAGATAGATATAACCAGTATAACTATAACTCTGAATTTTAGTAATTGCTATCTGCCTTCAATCGGGGTTCTCACAAGGAGAGGTAACACACTAAAAAATGTAATATACTTTCTCAACGTCTTGTCCCACTCTAAATAACAAGGAGGTTTTATGTTTAAACTTAATACATTGGTTTTCATTACTGCGTTGGGACTTACTACTCCCGCGGTCTATGCAGAAGACGATATGATGAATAACATGCCTGCACCGGCGATGCAAAACAACAATCAGCAATCACCACAGTTGCAACAAATGCAAGAGGAAATGAAAAAATTGCAAGCAGTGCATGAAAAGCTTATGAATGCTACGACGCCAGAAGAGAAGAAAACATTGCTGCAAGAGCAAATGCCAATGATGCAACATAATATGGAAATGATGCAACAAATGGGCAATGAATCGACAACCAATTCAGAAATGCAAGAAAATCGAATGAAGATGATGCAAACTATGATGCAAATGATGATGGATAATCAAAAAATGATGATGGATCATGGAAAGATGGGATGCTCAATGATGCAGGGTAAATAGCTCCACTTTCATTCAAGCAGTATTTTGCTTATTTTTTAGAGTTTATAGATGCGATTACTTGGGCCTAAGTCACTGGGTACAAGAATCTATAACTTAAGCAACGCCTCACTAATCGCTTTATAATGGATTGAGTAATGAGTTATACAAAGAGCTGATAAAAAATATTTTTGTATAGAATGAGGCATCTGCGAATCAATTTTTTTTTATGGGAGTGTGATTTACTTCTTAGAGGAGTAGACACCTGCATTAAAGGATTAGAGCATGTCAAAGAAAAAATTAATTTCAATTATTTATTCATTTTTTCTAGTTTTAAGCCCTTCTCTTCTACTGGCTCAACATAATCATGGCATGGCTTCTTCTACTGCAAAAACAAAACTACAGAGCCAAAATAATGAAAGTTCAGCGAAGCAGCAAGACGTACAACGGTTATCTAGAACGGGTAAGGCTATTCCTGCTTCAACTCGTATTATTAACTTAGTGGTTGCTTATAAATGGGTAAAATATGCTGGAAGGCTTAGGCGTGCCATTTCTGTTAATAATCAAATCCCAGCACCGACTCTTCATTTTAAAGAAGGGGAGTCTGTGGAAATTAATGTTTTTAATCGACTGGACAAAGGCACTTCCATTCATTGGCACGGCATTTTAGTACCCTGGCAAATGGACGGAGTGGAAAATGTAAGTCAAAAAGCCATACCACCTAGTGGCGTTTTTCATTATCGCTTTACCCTGCACCAATCAGGTACCTATTGGTACCATGCTCATGCTGATGTTCAAGAGCAAGAAGGGCTTTATGGCGCTTTTCTAATTGAGCCTAAAACACCACCTCGTTATCACTACACGAAAGATTATGTCATTGTTCTCTCTGATTGGAGCAATATTCCAGCAGATCAGATTTTTG
The DNA here is from genome assembly GCF_900637865.1 of Legionella adelaidensis. Classification (NCBI taxonomy): domain Bacteria; kingdom Pseudomonadati; phylum Pseudomonadota; class Gammaproteobacteria; order Legionellales; family Legionellaceae; genus Legionella; species Legionella adelaidensis. Next base: position 397,949 of record NZ_LR134418.1, on the reverse strand, counting down.
CCAACTTGAAAAAGGATGGAGACTATTTTGCCCCTAAGTTTCCACTACAACCTTCTTTAGCAAAGTTTATTCACGATTACCGTGAGGCAGATGCTAAAGAGCGCAAGGCGCTGATTAATGACTATAAAATGATGCAACAAATGCGCATGAGTATCTATGACCTAAGTGATGTAGCCTATGATGCTTTTTTGTTGAATGGTCATAATAAGATCTCTCCTTGGACGGAAAGAGTAAAAGTAGGCGATGTGGTTCGTCTTCGTTTTATTGGTGCCGGAGGGAGTACTATCTTTCGGGTAAAAATGCATGATGCCATTATGCAGACGGTGCATATTCAAGGAAATGATGTCAAACCATTCCCTACTTACGATTTTGATATAGCACCCGGTGAAACCCATGACGTACTGGTTAGCATACAGAAAAACAGACCTTATATTATTTATGCGGAGTCTATTGATACGGTAGGAGCCGCAGTAGGCGCCTTAGTAACATCTCCCAATCAGCTAGTGGATTATCAAAAAGTCTCGCCTTTTCCAGAGCCTTTGCCCACTACTCGGCAAATGATGGAGAACATGATGATGTCAGAAATGCCCCAGGACTCAAAGTCCAAGTCAATGCTGGCTCATGGTACGATGAACGAAAAAAAGTCTAAGATGCAGGGAATGAATATGCCCGCTAACTCTATGGACCATCGTCCTACAGAAGGCAAAAATAAAATCCAATCACCCCCTTCTACTACAAAAGAAAAAAAAGTCAAAGAATCGATGAGCTCCCAAAAGAATGAACCCAAAAACAAAAACAAAAACAAAAACATGGACATGAACGGCATGGATCATTCGATGCATGGTTTAATGAATGATAAAAACTCTAAGTCTTCAAACGAAAGCTCATCAAAAATGATGAGTTCAAAAGATGTTCAGGCTATTCCTTCGCCTACTGAAAATCATAAATCTTCCCAGGCTGGGCATGCGATGCCTTCTAATAAAAAGGAAGAGAGAAATAGCATGTCAATGGATAAATCTGCTCAGCCCATGAACCATTCAACAAATGAGAATAGCTCCCAACCCATGTCCAATTCCATGGATGGGGAAATGGAGAATATGTCAGTAGATAAGCCAATGACTGATAAAAACTCTGTGCCTTCAAACGAAAGCTCTTCAAAAATTATGAATTCAAAAGTTGTTGAGGCTATTCCTTCGCCGACTGAAAATCATAAATCTTCCCAGGCTGAACATTCGATGCCTTCTAGGAAAAAGGAAGAGGGAAATAGTATGTCAATGACTAAATCGGCTCACCCCATGAACCAATCAACAAATTGGAACAGCTCCCAATCCATATCGTTCTCTACTGTGATAACAAAAAATTCTAAGGATTCCATGGCAATAAATCAACCCCTGTCCAATTCAATGAATGGGGGAATGGGGAATATGCCAATGGACAAGCCGATGACTATGTCTACGGAGCCGAGCATCGTAGGAGATAGCATAGTCCCCATGGAGGAAAAAGACGTAAGCATGACTATGGGTACGAAATACCAACAATTAATTGCCTCTGTTAAAACTAACGATCCCAATAAGCCAGTTGATGGTGTGATTCGAATGGAGCTATTCGGGTACATGGACCGCTTTATATGGTTTATAAACGGTCTACCTGAGTATAGGGCCAAACCGATATTAATTGAATCCGAGAAGCGCTACCGAATTATTTTTACCAATAATTCTATGATGCGCCACCCCATGCATATCCATGGGCACTGGTTTATTTTACGCAATGGCCATGGCAGTTATGATCCCCTTTTACACACCATTGAAGTGCCACCCGGTGCCACAGCGATTGCTGATTTCGATACTGATGCCAGTGGTCAATGGTTTTTCCACTGCCACCATCTTTATCACATGATGGCGGGAATGGCTCGCGTATTTCAATATCAAACGATTATTGAAGTGGCAAGAGGGCTTAAAAAACCTGAGTATGAAATTGCATCTACTGGCTACTATAATCGCCCGATTGTTAGAGTCGATGAGCAAGTTCCGATTGATTTGTCTTTAGTTAATCACCCCATTGGGCACCATGCGGGTCTTTATCAAGCTAGCTTTTTAGAATTGGGAGAAGATCCATTTCATAACATACAAGAATTGAGTTTCAAAGGTTTATATGGCCCTGATTATCATAAAATAGAATTGTATACTGAAGATGCTGAAGTCAATAAAGGCAGTATTGAATACGCCGATATGGATGTTTTTTACTGGCATCTTATTAGCCAGTTCTGGGCTCTCAAGGGAGGTGTTAATTATTTTTATCGCCCTGGAGGGCCTTATTGGCAACCAGGCTTTGGAGTTGAAGGGCTCGCTCCTTATTTTATTGATACTAATATCCGTACTTATTATCATCAAGGTAGTTTTAAGTTAGATGTAGAATTATCACGTGATACCCAGCTTTTTAATAATTTCTTAGTACGAACAGGAATTCGTAGTATTTTAGCAACCAAAACGGTAGTTAAAAATGAACTAGGTAATGGTTTAAACCAAATGCGCTATATCATAAGGCCTTATTATCGTTTAATGCCTGCATTGAATGTTTATGCGGAGTATGAATACAATAAAGATTATGGCGCTTTTAAAAGAATCAAGCAGGCAAAAGGTGAAGATACCACCGAAACTAGTGTTAGTCTTGGGGCGTCTCTTTTATTTTAATAATCAATGAAGCCAGAGTTAGCATTCACTTTATTTATTGATTTTATCGTTTATTTGCAGAAATGATAAAGAGGTGGGTACACTTGATTTTGGCCATTCAAAGCTTATTTGCTGCCAATAACTAAAAGTTATCAGCAACTTTACTCCATTACGATAATGCAATGGAGCAAAATGATCAATTAAGCCACTTTTTCGCATTCTTCGGCACATTTGTAACATGCTTCGGCACAACGTTTGCAATGTTTCATATGCTGGTGCTTGTTACATTCATCGCCACAGGCGCGACATATCTTAGCACATAACGCACAAATTTCTTTCGAAAATGGAGAACCCCGTGCCATCATCTCAGCGGCCAGTGCGCAAATAGCTGCACAGTCCCTATTAAGGGTGATGCAATGAGATAACCCTTTACAATTGTCTTCTTGGGTACAAGCAGTTGCACAGTGTTCACATTCACTTGCACAGTCTTGGCAGGCTTTAATGCAATTTTCATACTGTTGATGCATAATTACTCTCCTTTTGATTTTTGATCACTTCCATACCCATTACGCCATTTTTTAATTGCTGAATCTCATTTTCCTGCTTGTCAGTCACTTTTTCCTGTATTTTTAGTGGGAGTATTCTTAAGTCGTCGGGCCCACCAAAGCAGCGCTAAGGTAATAAGTGCATTAATCGCAATGGCCCAAACATTAAGGGTAGGTGTCAGCATCATATATTTCAAGTCTATTGGAACAAGAAGTACAAAATAACAATGGGCAAGGGTATGAAAAAATTCAAAACCAGCAAAAAATAGGACGATATCGCGAAGCACAACGGATTCTCGCTAACAACTTTTATGTTCATTATAGTATTTTATACACCTCAATTGCGTTTAAAATCTATATTCATTATTTAACCGTATTTCTTTGTTGCCACAAAAGATAAATCACTGGTATGGCAATAAGTGTAAGTATTGTAGCGCTGACCATACCCCCTACCATCGGTGCGGCAATTCGACGCATGACCTCTGAGCCTGTTCCACTTAATATCATAATAGGTAATAACCCCCCGATAATAGCAGTCACAGTCATGATTTTGGGGCGTAAGCGTAGGAGTGCACCTTCGACAACCGCAGTATATACATTATCTTTGGTAAGAGTGCGCTGCTCTTGCTGTGCTTTCTGTTGTTGTTTTTCCAAAGCTTGATTAAGAAATACGAGCATGATTACACCCGTTTCTGCCGCAACGCCTGCAAGAGCGATAAAACCTATCCCTACTGCAACCGATAAGTTATATCCTAATAAATACAATAACCAAATGCCACCCACCAGCGCTAAAGGCAATGTAGCTAAAATGATAATCACTTCGCCTAAGCGACCAAAATTAAGAAAAAGTAAAAAGGCAATAATACCTAACGTCAAGGGTGCAACGAGAGAGAGGTGTTCTTTTGCACGCTCTAAATATTCATATTGTCCTGACCAGGCTAATGAATAACCAGCAGGTAATTTCACTTGAATATTAACAGCGTTTTTTGCCTCTTCAACATAAGAGCCTAAATCGCGCCCGGCGATATCAACATAAACCCAACCGTTGAGCCTTGCATTTTCACTGCGAATCATATCCGGGCCTTCAGAGATAGTGACTTTAGCGACTTCATTTAAAGGAATGGTAGCCCCTGAAGGTGCGACAATGGGTAATAAGCGTAAACTCTCTAAGGAGTCACGAATTTCGCGAGGATAGCGCAGATTAATGGGATAACGTTCTCGTCCTTCAATTGTTTGAGTCACATTCATGCCACCCACTGCTGTTTCAATGATTTGTTGGATGTCCTCTACATTTAAGCCATAACGAGCGGCTTTTAGTCGGTCAATATCGATGTTAATGTAGCGGCTACTGGCAACCCGTTCGGCAAAAACAGACGTTGTCCCCGGAATTTTTTTTAATACCGTTTCCAGTTGTTGACCAATCGATTGGATAATAGTTAAATCGGGACCTGCAATTTTAATCCCAACCGGTGTTTTTATCCCCGTTGCCAGCATATCAATGCGAGTTCGAATAGGCATAACCCAGGCATTTGATAACCCTGGAAATTTAACGCGTAATGCCAATTCATCCCTTAATTTATCTATAGTCATCCCTGGTCGCCATTCTTCTTTGGGTTTAAACTGGATAGTGGTTTCTAGCATGGATAACGGAGCAGGATCGGTGGCTGTTTCACTCCGCCCTATTTTGCCAAATACCGTTTTTACTTCAGGAACCGTGGCAATGAGTTTATCGGTTTGTTGTAAAATTTGTTGAGCTTTACCTATGGAAATTCCGGGAAATGTCGTTGGCATGTAAAGTAAATCCCCCTCATCCAGTTCAGGCATAAATTCATTTCCCAAATAAAAGAAAGGTAAAAAACCAATAATGAGAATAAGTAGAACTGTTGCCAGAGTGATTTTTGGAGATTTTAAACTGGCGTGTAAAACAGGGCGATAAAGGGCAATTAACATCCGATTGACTGGATTTTCATGCTCTGCTTTTATTTTGCCTCTGATTAGATAACCCATGAGCACGGGAACTAAAGTGATAGAAAGTATGGCGGCTGCTGCCATCGCATAGGTTTTAGTAAAAGCAAGCGGCGTAAATAAACGGCCTTCTTGGGCTTGTAAGCTAAAAACTGGCAAAAAACTAACGGTAATAATGAGTAAAGAAAAGAACAAGGGGGGTCCTACTTCCAGCGCTGCTTTCTGCATCACTTGCCAGCGGTTTTCTGCAGTCAGAGAGTCTTTCTCTAAATGCTTATGGGCATTTTCAATCATAACAATAGCAGCATCAACCATAGCTCCAATAGCAATAGCAATCCCGCCTAAAGACATAATGTTGGCATTAATTCCCTGAATATGCATGACCATAAATGCCAGCAAAATACTAATGGGTAAGCTAATTACAATAATTAATGAAGACCGAAAATGAAATAAAAAGACGACACAAATCAAAGAAACAACAATAAATTCTTCAATTAACTTATCACGCAAGGTATTTATGGCACGTGTTATCAAGCTTGAGCGATCGTAGGTAGTAATAATTTCTACCCCTTTAGGTAGGCTTGCTTTTAATTGTTTAAGTTTATTTTTGACACCCTCAATCGTCTGCATGGCGTTTTGACCAAACCGCATGACAATAATTCCACCTACTACTTCCCCTTCGCCATTTAATTCGGTAATACCACGACGCATTTGAGGACCCAATTGCACTTCAGCAACTTCCTTTAACAAAATAGGCACGCCATTTTTACCCAATCCCACAGGAATTTGCTCAATGTCTTTAATTGATTTTAAATACCCCTTAGCCCTTATCATGTATTCGGCTTCTCCCATTTCAATGGCAGAGCCGCCTGCTTCCCGATTACCCCGAAGGACTGCTTGTTTGATTTGATCCAATGTCAAACCATAGGCGCGTAAACGATTGGGATCTAAGGTAATCTGATATTGCTTAATCATGCCTCCAGCGGTCGCTACTTCAGCAACACCCGGAACCTTTTGTAACTCATATTTTAAAAACCAATTTTGTAGGCTGGTTAATTGTGCGAGATCGTGTTTGCCGGTACGATCCACTAAAGCGTATTCGTATACCCAGCCAACCCCTGTTGCATCGGGACCTAACGCGGTTTGTGCTCCTGCTGGTAGTCGATTGGAAATTTGACTTAAATATTCTAAAACACGCGAACGCGCCCAATACAAATCCACTCCATCTTTAAAAATAATATAAACATAGGAAACACCAAAACCCGATTCACCCCTTACTATGACTGCCCCAGGCACCGCTAGCATGGCTGTTGTTAAGGGATAAGTCACTTGATCTTCAACAACTTGGGGCACTTGCCCAGGAAACTCCGTTTTAATGATGACTTGTACATCCGACAAATCAGGTATGGCGTCGACTACGGTATTATTAACCGTATAAATTCCTCCCAGTATCAACATACCGGTCAACAGTAAGACTAAAAAACGATTTTTTATTGACCAGCGAATAATGGCAGCAATCATCTACTTTCTTCTTAATGGGATAATTTCTTAACGGATGTCACCCTATAGCTATCATCACCGGCTTTTTTTAAACTAAACTCGATGGAATCGCCCGCTGTAGCATCTTTCAAAGAAACGGTGGATTCTACTGAAAAAGCCATAGTCATTGCTGGCCAATTTAAAGCAGGGATCGCTTGATGATTGATGGTTAATTGTTGGTTCTTGCTATCTATTGATACAATAATGCCTTGCGCTGAAATTTCATCCGATTTTGAATTGGTATCTGAAGTAGCGGCCATAGGTTCTGCCATAGCAACAGTAAGAAAAGTGACCAAGAAGAGACTAGTGAGTAAGAGAACAACAGGGTGAATTACTTGCTTAATGGTGTTTGTTTTCATGTGACTTTCCTCCTTGATTGATAATAGTGATAGATGTAATGATTACTTGTTCATTTTTTTCTTTCTGCAATGTGAAAGTAATACTATCGCCTACTTTAAATTGCTTTAAAGTCACATTTTTTGCAACACTAAAAGGCATTGTCATGCTAGACCAGTTCAAGTCAGGAATGGGTTCATGCTGAATGGTGATTGTGTTTTGGAAAATATTCAGTGCCTTAATAATGCCTTTTGCTTTAAAAATATCGTTATTTTTTGCCGAAGATTGCTGTTGGGATTTCGTATTTTGAGTTGGCACTTGCAATCGTTCAAGTCCTGCCTTTAAATTTGCTTCGGAGTCGATAAGAAATTGCCCTGAAATAACCACATTTTCCCCAACTGTAAGCCCTGAGAGGATCTCAACTTCTGCACCTGATTCCATTCCAATGGTTACAGGGCGCACTTCGAAGCGACCCTTATCTAAGGCCACAATGACACGATCTCCTTGACTGCTTCGGATTAATGCTTCCAGAGGGATCGTTAGGATATTAGATTTGGGTTTTGCCAATATGGATATACTGACATACATATTGGGCTTTAACTGATTTTCTTGATTATCAAAACGAAATCTAACTTTAATGGTCCGTGTCATCGGATCCAATTGTGGATAAACGTATTCAACCGTACCTTTCCAAATTTTTTGAGGGAAAGCCGATACCCGTGCTTCAGCAATATCTCCTAAATGGAGCCAGCTTGCTTGTTCTTCAAAGATTTGAGCTATTATCCACACCGTAGAAAGATCGACAAGACTCATCATTTCAAGATCGGGTGTGACTCGCATGCCTTCTCGAATGTTAAGTTGTGTCACAATACCATCTTGCGGAGCATAAATGGCCACTAAATTATTGGATTTTCGGCTGGACTTGATTTGCTCAATTTGTTGCTCAGAAATATGAAGGGCCTGTAATTTTTTATAGGAAGCTTTGATTAAAGAAGGATTTTTACTCTCCAATGCAATTAAATATTCTTCTTGAGCCGTAACAAGTGCAGGAGAATAATATTCCAATAGGAGCTGGCCTTTATTCACGGTCTCACCAACCGTTTTTACAACTAAATTTTTTACCCAGCCATCAGCATACGTGTGAATGTGACCGATTTGATTTTCATTAGGCTCCACATAACCTACCGTAACGATTTGCCTTGCCAACGTGGTTTTTTTCACAGGCGCGCTACGAACTCCCATGTTATTAATAACTGTAGGCGAAATTTTTATAGCGGAGTCATCTTGATTTTCATCAGCATATACTGGTGTAAGCTCCATACCCATGCGTGATTTTCCAGGTCCTGGATAATGAATGGTTGGCTCCATAGCATCAATCCAGTAAAGTGGTGTTTTTTCTGCTTTAGAAGGTACTCCTTTTTCATTGGGAAATTCCATAGACCAGCGCCCAACAAAAACCCCCAGAATAAGAACCATGGCAAAAATCAATAATAACCTCTTATTCATGATAGGATTCCTTCGAGATAGAGCAAGGTGGCACGTGTCTTTAAGCGCTCAACCCTAAGTTGAATTTGTTCTAATTGAAAGGTTAGTTGACTGCTATAAGCACGCAATACCGCAGTTAATTCAGTCGTAGTATTTTGATAAGCTAGTAACGCTGCTTTAGTATTTTGCTTTGCTTCAGGTATCAATTGATTACTATATAAATGTTCACGCTCTGAAAGGCGCTGCCACACGGCATATTGTGTTGTTAATGCTTGCATTAAATCACGGAAATGGGTATGTCTGTCGAATTGGCTTACATTTAATCGATTTAAGCTGGCGCTTAATAACCTATCTTGACGATTGGCGGTAAACAAGGGTAAGTCCATGGTGATTTGGGCAGTTAACATATCAGAACGTGGCATCCCATCTGGCATTCTTCCTTCTCTTACGCCATAACTTATACCAAATTGCCACCCCGGCTTATATTGCTCTTTAGCGTAAGCGACTTCATAACAAGACGCCTCTACATTCGCAGCGTCTGCTTGTAACAAGGGGTGCTTGAGTAAGTGTTTTTTTAGTATAGCGAAAGAAGGTAGCATGGACCATCGTGGCATCGACAGTACTAAAGGGCGGCTAGCGTTTTTCATTCCAATCCACCGACCTAGTTGTGCTTTCAAAATCTCGATTTGCTGCTGATTTTGAATAGCTCGATTATTCAGTCCAGATAATTCCAACTGAGCTTGCACGACATCGGATTGATTTTGCCTGTGCTGTATTGAGATTCGGTTACTTTTAGTAACTCTTTATATAAGGATTGATTAAGGCGAATAACACGTAAAGCTTCAGTCCAATAATACAGCTCTAACCACGTTTCCCGTACATTTCGTAGCAAGGTAAGCGTTTGCTCATTTGCTTTAATTAATTCTGCTTTTGCCAGGGAGCGGGTCTGCTGGGATTTCATTTTTAATGAACGACCGCGTGCAAATTGTTGTTGCACACCGATTTGTACCATTGTCATTTCATCTTGAGTAAAACTAAAGGAATCCGTGGGGACATTAATAGCACCAGCGGTTAATTGAGGGTCTGGTAATTGGCCTTCAGCGATAGATTGTTGCCTTAGAGCTGAACTAACAGATTTCAAACGTTGCAGCTCAGGCGAGGTAGCAATTGCCAGGTGTTCTGCCTCGGTTAGAGTCAATGGTCTATTTTGTGAAATAGCAAACGTTGTTCCTCCCCAGCAGAGATGAAGTGTTATAACAACCCCTCGGAGAAAACAGCTTGCTTTCATACGTTAACCCTTAACTTAGACTAAAGTAAAAATTATTTAATAAGTACTGCTTAATTAAGTCAATTAATGATTAATCATACGCTTCATGGGATAAGATAATCCAGCAAAGACCTAATCCAGGGTAGTTCAGGGTATAGACCATAAAATACGAGGTATTTAAGTATAAATTAAATTTGTAGAAATAAATTTAAATTTTTAAGTATATGCAAGTAATACCATCGAGTCCCATGGGTAATTAATTTCTTTTGGAAAAATTGTTTAATCTTGGTTCACGCTAATGTTGGGGATAGTTGTTTAGTTCGCCGCTTTGGGGGCAAGTGTAATAGTAATGAGGCATAAAATAATCTTTTTAGATTAATTGAGCCCCAAAAGGGCTCAATTAAGGTCTAAGTTAAAAAAACATGCGTTTTTCCACTAACTTCTATAGAAAAATACTCGCTGATAAAAAGATCTCTAGCAAAAGCCTCATAATCAAGATAGCAGCTCACATGCTCCGGAAGTTGATGTGCATAGCATTCATCAAATAACTGACTGGCAAAATCAATCTCAGAAAAGTAACAGCCCTGATAATTGTCCTCTAGCATAGTTTGTGCATCGTCTATTGAATACTCCTCAAGAAGGGCAAGACCCAACTCACCATATTTCTTAATAAACGCTGCGTACTCTAGGATATTAGATATTGCCTCAAACTCATGAATTCTGATATTGCCGAAGCCTTCATAATCATGAATAGCGAATTCTTCTGCATTTGGTTCAGAGCTACAATCAAGCATACTCCAAATTTTTTCCATAATTTCCTCTTCCCTTTGAGTAGCATCTATCCAGACGCCATGTAAAATGGCATTGTTGTAAGAGGCTAAACAAGCAACGTAAATTGAAGGTTTTTCCATGGGATTATCTCCTATTAGGGAGCAATCCTTGGCGGGAAATTACTCCCGCACTGGGTTTATATTAAAAAAAGAATTTCATTTCGATTTCTTCACAGCAGCATATAGCGCATCTGTACTCTATGTCGCTAAGCTGACATTTTTGCGACTTGTTTAGAAAACGAGATGAGTGATTCTAATTTACTTAAACTTAATTCTGCCTGCTGAATGTCATCGCGGTTAATTTTAAGCCGGTAACGACTTAAATTATTTACGCAACAGTTCAGTTCAAACAGTAAATGCTCAATATCCAATTGTACTTTTTCTTGCTGATGCATACTTAGCTCCTTATAAATAGGGAGATTAGCCCCAAAGGGATAATCAAAATCCCAATTGGGTTATGCAAAAAGGTCAAATAATTGATTTTACCTAGTTATTAATGATGATGTGCTCAAGGCACTCCTCTGACGCGAAGTCGTAAAGACATTTCCTGTGGATTTCCCTGCTAAACGCTCTGCCATGGAATTAGGGGTACAAGATGGCAAATCACAAGACCTACAGGTTTCACCAGAATTGCACTGGCTCATCAGTTGTGTTGCTTTCAGATTAGGCAGGCTTGTATTGGAAAGCAAGCGTTATTTGTGAGCGATATCAAATGAACTTCATTGAAATTATTTTAGTATTGCCAGTCGATATTTTCCTATTTCTTGAAAACCAAGTGACTTATAAGAACGTATTGCAGAATGATCATTGGTGAACAAAATAGCTCTTTTGACTTGTTTTAAAGCGGCTTGCTTTAAGCAAAGATACACAGCGGTTCTGGCAAATCCTTTATTTCTAAAAGCAGGAGGAGTATAAACCGGACCTAGCTGTACAATATCAGGTAGATTGGCATTAAACCCACATAATGAAACAGGGGTATTATTTACAAACAAAACCCATCGATATTGACTAAGTTGCGTATCTTGAATTTCATAAATAATGGATTCTTCAAGCTTGGGGTTGTTAGCATCGTCTCCAAGCGCTTCTATATGATAAGCGATAAGCCATTCTTTAATGACATCCATTTCACAATCCACTGTTTTGAGCGTGCAGTCATAGGAATGAACCGCTTGAGGTGTAGTCATTTTTTCAAGATTAAGTAAGAATAATTTTTCCTGATAATTAATTGCGAATAGGGATGATTGTAAGCCCAGTTTATCAATGACAAAATTGGCTTGAGTATCTTCACCTAGTATCCCGGCAATTTGCCTTGTCTTTTTAAGTTTGAATTCGTCTACTAATGCTGATAATGCAGAAAAATTTTCAGCTTGCATCATCACGTTACCATTCCAATAATGCGCTAAAACGCCATTCAGTTGGTTGTTCTCAAAGGAGCCGTAATATTCTCCGTGGAAGGGTCCATCTTGGTAGGTAATTCCCGAGTGGCATAAATTGTTTCTAATGAACATGGTCGTTTCTTGATAATGATTGAGATATAACGCCAATTCATCTACATGCAATTCGCTCAGCTTTTTTATTACAATCATTTTTACCTCGGTATGATGAGTGCTTTTTATACACTTTTAAGACATATGTTAAGATATCCCAATAGAAATATACATAAGGTCTCAATGGATAAAGTAAAAATTGACAAAAACTTAGTCCAAAAGCTGATTGCCGAGCAATATCCACAATGGCTTTCACTGCCAATTCACCCAGTGACTCAAGGTGGCTGGGATAATCGTACGTTTCATCTAGGTGAAGAAATGGTGATTCGTTTGCCTAGCGATAAGGAGTATGAGCCACAAATAAAGAAAGAATATCAATGGTTGCCATGGCTTTCTAAACAACTCTCCTTTCAAATCACGCAACCTATTGCACTTGGAAAACCATCACCAGCTTATCCATGGCATTGGAGTATTAATCGCTGGATTGAAGGGGAGTCTGCTTCAAGACAGAATATTCAAGATATAAAATGTTTTGCAGAAACATTAGGAAAATATTTAAAAGAATTTCAAACTTTAGATGCTACAGGTGGACCTTTGGCCGGGGCACAGAACTTTTATAGGGGCAGTTCAATAAGGGCTTATGATCATGAAATGCAAGTTGCAATTCCTAAAATTAAAAACTCTCTTGAACAACAACTTGCAGCCTCATTATGGCAACAGGCACTTTCTTCTGGATGGCGCTTAAAGCCTGTTTGGGTTCACGGAGACATAGCCGTTGGAAATATTTTAGTTAGGAATGGAAGACTGCGCGCTATTATCGATTTCGGTCAGTTGGCTGTAGGTGATCCTGCGTGTGATTTGGTAATAGCATGGAATTTTTTCTCTAACGAAGAACGAGAGGTATTTAAAAATGCAGTTCAACTGGATAATGATACCTGGATACGAGCTTTAGGATGGGCATTTTGGAAAACCTTATGTTGGCCAATCAAAGGTACTGACGTAAGAGAAGTTTTGCATGAAATTTATACGGATTATGATGCAATTAAATAAACATATAGAAAGGTATTCAAAATTTATGATTCGGGTACTTGGCCTAACCTAAATAAATTTTTGTAATAGCTAACCGACAATGTCCAAGTTCTCTACTAATGATTTCACGCGCTTGTCGATCGATACTTTTCATTTCCCCTTTTAAATTTTTTGTAGGAATACCCCCAGAAATTGGGCATCGAAAAGGTTGATTGTTTGAGGATAAGCATCGGGTAATTTCCTCGTAGCGCCTTTGAGCGTAAGCGTGTCTAAGACCATGACATTTTTTTAACCCCATCTTTTCTGTTTGCGTTTGATAATGCCTTAAGTGTTGCTTGTATGTTTTATTATGGGGAATTAACGAATGCCCGCGAGGTATTTGCCGAATGGCTTTATCTAGCCACTGTTTTTGCTCATTACTGGTAATATCTAGTGTTCTTCCAATCCCTCCTTTAGTCCAACTAGGCTTAATAATTAAATGGCCTCCTCGCCAGGCGTCACTAATAATGAGTTTCATAGACTCTTCTCGTCGTAACCCGAATAAAAATTGAGCTTCTAGAGAAAGGCGAATCAATGGATCCTTACATAGCGAAAAATCAGGATTTAAAATTGCTTTATTGTAGGTAGGGATATAGCTACGTTTGGCTATCTTATAAGCGTCATTATTTGGTTTTACCAAATCAGGTTTGTTCAATACCACTGCAATTTTTCGTAATTTGGATAAATAATTTTTCATAGTAGCAGGATTTTTACCTACGGACTTCCATTGCTCTAGCAGTATATGAATGTGTTTGGATTTTAGTCCTTTGATATGCGCGACTTTAAAGCCTTTCTCATGCAAATCTTTAATACAGCGATTTAAAATATGGCGCATGTCCGCCTTGCTGGCAAAAGAGTAGCCTTTAATCTCTTTCAGAGACTCGTTTATTGAAAATTGTGCGCTTTTTAGCTTGGATTTACTCATTTAGGTATGACCATAGAGTATTTCGAGATTTAATTCCCATTTCAGCATGTAGGGCTATGTAGGTCTGATAATTACCTAGGATGGGCAGGAGATATTTATACATTTGTCTGGCATAAAGGTAACGCCAAGATTTATTTGTTGGTAAAGAGTGCTTAATAAGCGCGTTATTCCAATCCATACGAATTTGGTTGTAGCCCAGGTAATTTAATAGATTGAGGTTGTTTGTAAGGTTGGATAAGTCCGCTAGAATTTCTTTTTGCACTTCATTTCTAATAGGAATTATACGATCCAAAGAATTAAAGGAAATTTCTCGGGTTATCCAGAGTTTGCAGTCTTTAGTATGAATTCCTGGCTTGGTAAGGATTGACTCACTAAAGGTTAAACCAAATTGTGTTTGTAAGGCCAGTATTAAGCGGGGAACACTCTCTGCAAAGGACTCCCAAATATTAGATTGCAACTCTAAGTGACTTTTTTTAACTTTGGGTCGATATAATTGTAGGGATTGATTATCTATACCAGATGCTGTGCACTGAATATTTCGTAAAAAACTGCGAATGATGGTCATATGGCGCATGATGGTTGTATCCTTCAAGCCATTTTTTTTCCAAAACTTTACTAAGTTTTTAACGTGCTGAGTCTCTAAGCTTTGCCATGTATTAGGAACCTCACCAATACGAAATAAATCATCAACCATTTTTTGGATGACATAGTATCGTTGTTTTTTCTCCGTATAGCTTCCTTGACTTTCAAGCTTTAAGTAGCGTTTTGCGGCTTGTCTTAGGGAATATTTTCTCATCACAATCCAAAGGTTATTTGCCCTGTCTCTGGTTTAGTGTTGGTCGAGCGGCTCACTCAAAGATGAAACCCGGCAAAAACCGTAAAAGCTCGAAGTAGGGGCAAAACAATCGTTATAAGGCAAACGATGTAGCCGGTTACAACAGTTTTTTAGTAGTAGTTCTCCTTAAAAAAGAAAAGCCCTGGGCTTATCTCAAGTCCACGGTCAGTTATGAATTGACTTAAACCCCGCAAGGGAGTTGCTCTATCGAATGACAGAGTTTCCTAGATGGTTTTCCCGACTGAACGTCCAGCCACGGAGTTAGGGAAAGGAGTGGCTTTGCACAAGACGCTAATTCACGTTTCGCTGGATCGCACCAGCTCTTCAGTTGTGCTCTATTAAAAATTATCAAAGTGGTACTTGCTTCGCAAGTGCTTAAAGATAAGAATTTTGTCCTGACGCGTGAAGCGCGCCAGGACAAAATGTTCTAATGTGTTGA
Source organism: Legionella adelaidensis (assembly GCF_900637865.1). NCBI lineage: Bacteria > Pseudomonadati > Pseudomonadota > Gammaproteobacteria > Legionellales > Legionellaceae > Legionella > Legionella adelaidensis. Next base: position 382,559 of record NZ_LR134418.1, on the reverse strand, counting down.
TTTTACAAAGCAAAATCAAGGTTTGTTTCCTGCGTCACTGCACATAAATGCAGTGACGCAAAAAAGATTTGATTAACCTATAATTGTAAATCAATAGTTAGAAAGAACCTGCTAAATGACTAATGTAAGTCAAAAAATTGGAAAGCTTGCGGAAAAGTATTTTAGCATTTGGTGCACAGAAGCTGAGTTTGTGATCAATCAGTCTATTGAGGATGAAACAGGATGGGATTTTTTTGTTGAGGACTCTAACCTCAAGCAAACTACACATCAAACTATCCATGAGCCGGAATATACATATTTTTTTCAGGTGAAGTCAACAGCAGGAAGGGCCAGAAAGGTAAACATACACTTAGGTAATTTATACCGTCTTGCCAAATCCCCTATACCATGCTTTTTTATTTTTATGGTATTTAACTCCAGATTGAAACCCTCAAAAGTATACCTAAAGCATCTTGATAAAAGTCTAATATCTGAGATCCTCAAAAGAGTTGCAAAAGCCATAAAAAATGACGAATTTAATATTCTACATAAGAAAACCCTACAAATTAAGTTTGAAGAAGATAATTGCCTACAATTGACAGACGGATCACAAATTAGGGCCTTCATTGCAAAAGAAATTGGAAAGGATTACTTACAATATCGACAAGATAAAGAAGATTTTCTAAAAAATTCTGGATATGAAGATGGTTTCGGTAACTTTAACTTAGGCTTTGAAAATGAAGCGGATATTATTGAATTTACCCATTTATTCTTAGGTATAAAAGAGAGCATTCAATTAAAAAAAGGCAGTTTGTTACAGAAAAGATTTGGATATATTTTCAGAAACATTTCTGCTGATAACGCAAAGTTAGAAATTTCACCACCTACTCCTAGTCACATGGGGGTTCTGTATTTATATAAAGACAATTTACCTACCCAATATAATTTTTCGGTTAAACATTATATTCTTGATTTTAACCACCTTCTTGATGAGAAATATAGATTAAATAGAATAGCATGGGACTATTTTGATATTTTGTATAATCCATCCAATAATAACGCTCAATTTATTCCAAATTTCAATAATAGTACAAATTTAAATATATTGGAGTTTATTAAATACGCAAACTTATTTAATAAATTACAGAGCGCGGGTAATGAAGCAAAATTGTACATAAATAATAAGTGTGTTTTTACAATTAGGCAGAATAACAGTAGTGAACCCCTTAAATTAATTGACATAGAAACATTAGAATGTTTAGTGCGTTCATCAATATTTTTTCCATGTTTAATCGAGGAAAAACCATCCTTAGAACAGGTCGATAAATTAAAAATAGAAATAAATTTGTTGGATAAAATTATTTCATTCCGGCCATTTGAGATTAACTTACACTTTGAGACGGACGTTATCTCCGATATGAGTGATTACTATATGTTTAGTAATTTAACCTTTAAAATTGGTCAAAGCACAATCATTTTAGTAAGCGTATTAACTGGAAAGGCTAAAAAAATAGGAATTAACAATTTCAAATTTATAATACAAAAGACTAATATAGAACGAGCAATGTCTGCTTTTGAGCCCCTTTCTACTTTTCATCAACAATCTAGCGAAGAATTGAAAAAATATATTGTAGAAAAATATGATGATCTGCCAATGATAATTTTATGAATATATTTAAAATTACACCTGAAGAGGCACCCTAATCTTAAAGACTTCTCCTCCATTTACTAAAACAAAAGCCTGCCCTTTAGGCAAAGAAATAATATCATCCACTCCAATCATAGGTACAGAAGACGTCTGAACGCGGTCTTCATTTGTAGTATTAAAGTAAACCCCGTCCTCTCCATGAGGGGTATCATTAACCATAGAAACCTGAGTATGGCCAATTACACCCACTTGAGGGAGAACTTTAACTAAAAGATTTGCAGTTTCTTCATTTTTCACTCGCATCATAATAAGGGTATTAAAGTTACCTTCAGAAACTTCAGCTTTTGCTTTAGAGCCCAAAGCCACTTCCATATCCTGAATGGTTTGCGCATAAGCAGTAACTTGGAATCCTGCTCCACCTGCCTTATTGAGAATTTTAACAAAGGAATCTTGGATAATTTCTGATAATTCATCACAGTGCAGATTTAGAGTATAACGAGCATTGGGTTCCTTGTAGATTTTTCCTGCTGTAGAAACCAAATCAGAAAGAAAAGCTTTTCCAACTGCTTGGGCAATATTGGGGTTTGTTAAACTATCTAATCCTATATAGAGGACTTTCTTGTTTTTAATTACATCCATTAATTCAATATCTCCAAGCTCAGCCCTTGAAGACAGAATTTTGGAAGCATTGCTTTTATTAATTTCAGATAACACTGGACCAACGCTAGCAGTGATTTTGTCATAATAGTGCTTATCCATGATAGCTGCATCATACAAATCGATTAAAATTTGATCGTGGAGGGCTTCGGCATTGTTATTTTTGATGGTTTTATGAATGTGGCTTTTGACGTATTCAATAACTGCCTGATGTCGTTCCATCCGTGATTTTGTTTTGTTATTTTTTCCAATTTTACTATCGTGTTCTTCAATAATTTCGTCGATTTGAAAGTGGTAGTTTGGATAATGGCTAGGCAAAATAGAGTCTGCATATTTCATAAGCAACTGATCAAGCCTACTGATATAAAATGCTATCGATTGGTAAGTGATTTCTTGCTTCATTTCCTCCAAGCAGATAGCAACAATATTGACGTATTTCCAAGCAAAGGCTGCGAATTGCTTTCCTTCTCCTTCGGCAGAAATAGCATCAGTTATACGAGTCGCTACTTCACTTATTTGATCAAAGTTTTTGAGTGGATTGTAGCGCGCTGATTTATCAGGAAACCCCAGATGAACTATTTTAAAATCATTATTTCTCCCCGATATTTCACAGGCTGCAATCATATCTCGTACTAACTCCTGGTCGCCTTTAGGATCCACAACGATTACTGCATCTCCATTTCTAATATCCTGATTAATAAGAATACTGGCTAGTCTTGTTTTCCCTACTCGCGTGGTTCCCACTACAAACGTATGACCTACACGCACATCTTGGGGTATATAAATCGGTTTATCCTCTTCACCGACTCCATGGAGAAAAGGACTTCCACCCACTGGTGGGTCTGGTCTAAAAGGATTAAGTCTTGAACTGCTATTTAGCAGCTTGGTTAAACGGTTATTTTCGTATTTTTGGCAAAATCCTCTAACCGTTTGATAAAATTTTTTTCTTTGCATAAATTTTTCATTCTTTACCTGTTTTATTTGATGCAGTTTCTGGGTGTGGCTTGGTCGCCAGCGGAATCCTTTACCGAGAAATAACCAGTTTTTTGATACAGGAATTTGGACGGAAGATAAAGAATAGGTTGGCATGGCCAAGAGCCTTTTATGATATCGCTTAACCTTCCACGCTTGGTAGGCTCGATATATTCCCATTACTGATAGCGAAAATAGTGCATATCTACTCATTTGATAGGTTAGAAGAAAATAATAGGGATGAACATAAATGAGTATTGCCATGGAGAAGAAAGTTATTGCCGCCCAAATCTCTGAAGGTTCGCGCAATAAATTATTAATAGGGTAATCTTTCAAATGCTTCTCCAGAGGACGAGACTATCAATGAGCAAAAAAATCCCTAATAAATACCAGCGTATGTTTAGAGCAATTTTTATTTGCTCAGCGTTTAGGTGGTTTTGAGCCCTATAGCGTGAGACAACCTTTGGCCATAAAAGAACAAGAAAAAAATAAAATAATCCATGAAATAAGAGAAACCATGCGTTTAATCTCACTAGTGAGTGGCGTACTGTATTCAGTGCGTTGCTTTCTAGAAGCAATGGAGTGCAGATAAGTAAACCAAGGATTGGCAAAATAGATTGCGTTATTACTATAATGGTTGAACGGATATATTTTATTAACATAGGGAGAGCTCCTGATGAAAAGAGTTTTTCGTCTTTTGAGCGTAGTTTTGAATGGCATTCTTGGTATTGCCGAAGAAAGACCTAGCAAAAATTACATACCTTTTTATGAGACGCAGCAAAAATTTGATTCGGGATTGATTAGTGCTTTTGAATATAAAGAAGCCTTCCTTAGAAAGGATCTGTAAGATATTCACCGAACTACTCCTGAGGCAATCTTTGCTCCTGTTTTAGCCACTTGAATTCCAGTGTTTGTCATTTGGTCGCTATGGCTATCACCTGCACTAACTAAATCCATTAATCCTGAACTAGCCGCACCTCCAAAATGACTCGATAATCTAAGTAGAAGTACTGGTGCTATAAAATAAAAGATAACTGCCATATTTTTCATGGCGGCTACTGTCTCATTCTCTCCGAGGGGATCTAGCACTGAACGTTCAATAAATCCAACCAAGTGCCAGAGATACTGTAGAAAAATAACCATTACAAATAAAGCACAAATACTTCCTAAAGCTTTTGGACTGTAGCAGCTCAATGAAAGGACTAAAGGGGTGAGGATTATTAAAAAAAACATGAAAAAGGCCTGCATAACGGGCAATGTTTGCATAACCGACTCTCTTTTAAGAGGGGTCACCGTCCATGATTTAACCCATTGCCCAGCATTTACTAAGGTGTGTGTAATGGCGGAACCTACTTTACTGTTATTATTATCCATTAAATTTTTTACTGCATTGGTTTGTATATCTTTGCTTTCATTTAGTAACATTTTTGCAATGTAGTCTTCAGCACTGATGTTCGCCTTCCAGGCTTTGGGGTGGGTTGCTTTATACTTCTTAACCCGATCAAGCATTGCATAATAATTTAGATGGCGATTAAAAAAGCTCGCATGGTTTGAAACCTGCACTAGATCGCGACGAATTTGATTCCACCATTGCTGGCAGCTAGGATAGCCATCTTCAGGAAGTTGTTCAGGTTTAATATCGCCCCGGTTAGCTGCTTTTTTTAAGTTTTGATTTGGTGCTTGGTTAAAAGTAAATCCTGGAACTGGTTGGCGAGCGTGCAGTTTGTTGTAATACATTTTTTGGAAGATTTTAGAACCCATCCAATTTAAATCTTCCTCTCCACCATAACGTTTAAGCATGGACTCTAATTCACTATTTTCGTGTTTTTCACTATTAAACTGCGTTCTTGCTTCAATAAAACATTGACGGTGAAATTGAAGCGCTTGTTTGCGTATATCACTGGGTAAATAAGTGGAGACTAAATCCCCCTGTATCGATTGCAAACTATCGGTACAGCCGGTGACTTTCATCAAACCGTAGGTGAGGCTAGAAGTAAAATTTTGGATGATGGCAAAGCCAATGGGGATTCTTACGTCATTGGTTATTAAATCAGCAAATGCTTCATCATAAGTAGTACCACTATCACCAATAACAGCCGTTGTGGGACTTTTCATTCCACATATCGGTTTAAATTGTAAAGCTTTTGTTTGCAGAGGCACGCACGGGTATATAAATAGGGCGCAAATTAAAAATGTAACTGCTAGCTCATACAGGAAATTATTTAAAGCATGTTCAACAGCATAAAAAGCTCCTGCAGGGTTAAGCACATTTTTAAGAAAACGAAATCCAACCGCAAGAAAGCCTAGATATAAAAGTCCTGTTTGCCAAAGAGCACTAAATAGTACTTCATACTGTTGCCATCCAAGATAGGTGGTATAGAGTGACAAGGGGTTAAAAACTATCATGGTTATGCCCCCTTTTCTTGAACATAAATCGCGCCATTTTTCACCATGGGTTGTTCACGATCTTGTCCAGGAATGTTCTTATTCTGTCCTTGATGACGTGTCTCCATAACAGTGCCAAGGGTTTCGGTCATCATTTTCTTTCGGACATCGTTTTCAAAAGATAACGAATGAATATCACTGTCTAGTTTCTTCAAGGCAAAGAGAACCATATTTTGTGCGGGTTTCAAATTCTGCACTTCTTGGACTTGTAATCCTGCTTGAAGAATCCTGCGCATCATTAAGGCTTTATCCAGCATGTTTTGTACTGCAATTTCCTCTGCCAATTTTGATACGGTAAGGAGTTGCTCTTCTCTTGGCATGTGTTGAATTGTGATAATTACTTCATCGGTAATTAATAAATTAGACGCGCTTACTTTATTTAAATTTTCTTCGGTAAGCGCCCAACTTCCATCTACTAATTTCCAAAGCGCTTTGGCAATATTTTGACTACATGTATTCGCATTTACGCAACTCTGTAGAAGTGCTGAAAGACCAATACCCGCTTTGGCATCATGATTTTGTTTATTGTCACTGGTGCTTACTTTTATATCCCCTAATACTTTGACTGCCCAATTAGCAGCATCCATTGGTTTCGGCCAGCTTTGCGTCATTGGGTTTTTAACAGAGGGTTTGTCTAAAGAATCTAAAGGTTTTCTTTCAAGCAAGATGTTATAACCCGCAATAACGACATCATTAATGACTTTAATTGGTCTTTGAAATTTTCCGCCTGCGTTTCCTTTTTCATGACCAATCCAAGGTAGGCCGTATTCATCACGCTTTTTAGCAATGCTTTTAGCAGCCTGGGTTATATCCACATTTTCCATTTTTGAGCGTTTATAGGCCTCTAGCCATCCTTGGCTATCGGATACTGAAAGCAGTCCTTCCATGGGTGATTGATTATCTTCGAGGGACTCTTTCACCTCATAGCAATCTTTAACTTTAAGAGAAAATTCATTTTGTGCGAAAGAGGCTGTATTTTGTAAAACGTTATAAAGCGCTGGCATAGATTGTTGTAGTTTATAAAGCGGATATCCTGCAACGGATCCTTTTAAATTGTTAATGACCCCAGCAGGAATATTAACAACAGAATTTTTTAAGTCCTGAAATGTATTGGTTATAGAAACTACCGGATTAAATCCACTACAAGAAAAGCCAAGCCGACCATCAACATCAGCACCTATAGTAATAGTTTGGTCTTTGTTTACTGGGGGTACAAATAAATTCGAAGTACCACCAAGTTCATAGTAATAATCTGATTCGCTAGGCATAAAATTACCGGCAATAAGTAAGGATGGGAAAAGGGAAATAAGAACCATAAAGTTTTTTAGCATGATATCGTCCTATCGTTTTTGTGGTTTTCCTACTTTTGGAAAAGTTAAAGATTTAATAATCTTCCCGCGGTGTTGAATGCAACCTCTATACTTTCGCCAAAGTACAAAGACGTAGTTACCGTTCCCCGCCTTATCATCCTTAATGCCAAAGTCATTAGAATCACCCGGGTGGATGATACGATTAAGAGGGTATACTTCTTGCCAGATCACTTTTGAATTTTGTGGATCATAAATGGCATTGGCAACTACGCAATTTTTACCACAAGAATTCTGGGTTGATTTGGTAACATGTAGAGTGTTGTTATTGGTTACTATGTCGGCTGCATGCATGGCCGCTACTACAGAAGCTCGAAAGTTATAAGGCTGTGTTACTCGCATTAACCTGGGTATTTCTGGTCCCCAATGGTCCGTTGCAGTGCCAATATCATGAGTAATAAGTAGATGCGGGTGTGTAGCCATATATAAAATTTCTGCGGCTTCGGTTCTATCCATGACTGCATCTGCTTCTGCCAGGTAATAGGGAATTCCGAAACCTGTTTCTGCGCGATGAGATAGAAAAGGAAATCGATAAAATGCGGCTGGACTGCCAATTACATCTACTACGCGAGTCCTTTCATCATTCATGTGTAAATTAGTTATTTGTCCACTATCATTTCCAAAACCTAAGGCAAAGCCTGTAACTGCCTTATATGCTTTTTGGTACACCTTACGGTTGGTAGAATTCTCATATAAAAGTCTTGCTTCTAGCCATGGGCTTTCTTCAGGTTTATTGCTCACTGTAATGATCAGATCTGGTAAATATTGTTCAATAGAGGGAGTTATAGCTATTTTTGGTGGGAAACTTTTAACCTTCCAAGTGCAAGAACCAATTATTTTATAGTGGCTATTAGTAAAAATTTTTTGAAAAACTCGAGTCATAATCGAGAAAGTATTTATTGGGTTAGGAGGCTTTGTACTTTCCATCGCATAAGAAAGATTAGTCATAAAAATAAGTCCTAGAATCATTAGTTTTCTTAGGCTTTTCGAGCCTTTCAGCCATAATTTCAGCAGCAGCAAGGACGTCATGTTCTTTCTCCAATTCATTACGAGCAGCTTTTTCATTCTTTTCATTCATTAGCAAAGCAAGTAAATAACGCGGGGGGATGACACGAAATAATCCTTGATACCGTGTGCCTAGAAGAACGGCTTCAGAATATAGGCCTTTCTGGGAATCAATATCTCGAATGAGAGCTTCTTGCTGTGGAGTGAGCGTTTTGAATTTTTTTATATTAGCCAGCTCATTTTCATCTAAGCCTAATACAATCCATGTTTCTATCAGGGATAAAATTTTAGTTGCTTTAGCAGAACTCATGTCTGCTATATTTTGCGTAAGAGGAATAAGCCAAAGCCCTAATTTACGCGCAACTTTTGCGAGTAAGGTGGCATAAGCAACAATTACGTCTATTTCGAATTGAATATGGGCTTCATCGATTACGAGAAACATTGGACGCGTATCATTTTGAGTACTTTCAGCTAATGCTAAAATTCGAGGCAAAAGAGAAACCATAACTAATGCCAGTTTGCCTTTGTCCTCTTTGATAGCAGAAATATCAATATGGAAAATATCAAAATCATCTAAAGGTTCTGTGGGTACATTAAAAAAGCGTGCTTTGGCGGGATTAATTACATAGCTTTTTAATCGGTCAGCCATATCGTGTAAGCGCTCTTTTTTACGAGACACTTTTTCGACATTAATTCGTCTTTCAAAAGCTGCTAGGATGTGCTCAGTAAGCATTTGTGGAATATTTTTTTGCGCTGAGTCGTAAATAGCATCACTTAATATTTCAATGAGTAGGGTTTCATCGGCTAAAGTAAAGCTCTCTTCCTCACGCACATTGGCCTCGGTAATCATTGTTCGCAAGGCCAAAGCTAATTCTGCTAAATAAGAGCGGGATTCATTTTGACAATCAAGTTCTTCATTGTTTGCAATGAGTGATCGTTCTACTTTTAATTTTTGTAGCTCTATAGCAATGTTTTCTGACTGTTCGCTTATCTCAGGTAATGCTTTATAGGCATCACAGAAAGGATTGAGAGGAATAGCTTTATCTTTTTGATTTGATAAAAGGAGTTGTTTGGTTTTAAGTCCATGTTTCTCGCAATGCGTTAGCATACGATCAAAGGAGTTGCCCATTTCAAAAAGTACGATACGTGCTTTTTTCATAGCTAATAGGGATTGCACCATCCAGCCAATCAGAACAGACTTACCACCACCGGAATTAGCAAAAATTGCACAGTGTGAATTTTGGCTAATAAAATCATGATGGAGTAAATCAAAGAAAATAGGCTCTCCCAATCGATTGAAAAATGGAAAGCATGGAAGATGTCTCGCTCCTTGGTTTCTGCCGTACACAGGTAGTAAAGAAGCTAATTCAGTGGCATACATTAAACGATCAAAACAAAGGTATTTACGCGCATAAAATGGATCAAAATTAAAAGGTAGAGCATTTAGAAAAGAATTAAGTGGATGTAAATCGAATTGCGAATGAATCAATGGCATTTTCGCTTCATTGAAAATATTATGGAGTCGTTTTTCAATGTTTTGAGCATCAAGATCATCTTTTGCTTGGTACATCACAGCTTGGTTAACCCAAAAAAGCCGATTTCCCATACTTAATTCGTTACGCGCAGCTCTAATATCATTTCTAACTACCTCAGGTTTCAAACTAGTGCCCACGATACCTTTTTCTAATCGTGTAAGATGAGCGTCTAAGGTAGCATCATGAGCGAATACAACTTGTATGGTGTAAATACTGCCTTCAGGTAATGTATCTAAGATTGCATAGCGATGTTTGGGATTAGCTTGTTGGCGTTCACGCGATAGCAAGCCAATAACAGGAACTTCTTTTAACCCATCCACGTATAAAATTCTTTGATGGGTTTTCTCAAAAATAAATCCTTTAGAATCACTTTCGGGAGGAGAAAATAAAATGTTTTGCGCTAAATTAAATCCTGCTGGAACCGGCTGAGGATAAGAATGTTGATTTAAAAGTAAATCCGCTGACTTAGGATTGAACCACCGTACCCACCACTGGTAGTAATCCTTACCTCCAAGTCGTTTTATTTCAAGCCCTGGAGAGCGCAATTTAATTTCAATTTGATTAATTACTTCTTGATGCTCTAGTAATGCAGTTTCACGAGAAAGATTAGTTTGATGTAACTGCCGATAAAAAAGAACTCGAATACGACGCCTTCTTCCACGATAAGGGGAGCCAGTCTTGGGATCAATGAATAATCCTTCAGGTTGTGACATTTTATGATACAAATCTTCTAATCGTTTTAAATAATCTTGAGTTAATGAAGTGTCTTGTAAGTTTTCGGGAAGTGTCTTTTTGATATGATCAAGTACTGGCTCAAGAGAGTATTCGTCTTGGACAAACATTTGCATAACCCATGGATCAATGGAATGCAAGGGAACAACTGATGTAAAGGTATCGCGTATTTTTAAGAAAACAGCCTGTAAATACTCAGGAGCGGCAGCTTCGGCTGATATGTCTCCTATTTCAAAACCAGAGCCAAAACTTTTACCATCATTCAATAAAAAGACTTGTTCCTTTTCATTAAACTCCACCATTGCTAGTTTATCGGCAAAAGAAGGTAAGGTATTGCTATACCTTTCTTTAACCTCGTTTTCTTTGATAGGCGTAGGATTAAATTTTCCTAATAACCATTCACTGGAGTTTTTCAAAAAGTTCTTCATCTAAGCACCTAATAAAGTTCGGAAGCAAGAGCGTATTGGTTTTGTTTATACAGAAAAAAACGTGTCGTATAGGACGGTTTAATAATTTGCTCATCCCCTAGCTGTGCAACATGAGCAAAGACATGAATTGGCACTTCGGGATTGGGTAATGGTTTAAATTCATCATTAGTTTCCACAAGGTTTACTCGATAGGGAAACGATTTTGGCAAAGGGGTTTCTTTACTCTGCTGATATAATTGACTAATAGTTAAGCCTTGCTCGGGAATGGAAGTCTGAGTAATTCTGGAAGTGCTGCAGGCACTCACTCCGATACTAGCGCAAAGCATTATCAAAATGTTTTTCTTTATGGAAACCATAATCTAATAACCTCCCGTTAAGTTCTTTATCAATAGCAATCGTTTGACTGAAATGTAGGTTTAATTGATTGGGAATAAACCCAGAAGCGGTTCGAATGCTGGCAGGAACAAAAACCATGTCAAAACTGCCCTGAATTCTTTTTTGAAGCCAGTCGGTAACTTTTTCGCTGCCTTCGGTAATTGCTCCACCCGTGGCAAAATGGGTTAAATCACCTGTTGGGATAGCAATAGAAGTGCCTCCTTCTGCTTCGTAACTCATCTGCCATTTGGATAAAGCATTTCCTGCACCTTGAATACCACCAGCGAGCATTAGCGAGCCTAATACGCGTGGGGCGTTTGTAATGTATTGTCCCTTGATACAAGGATTGCCATATTGGGTTGTTAAATATCCAATACTTTCATTGTTAACCAGTTCGGCGGTTCCTTTCATTTGTTCTTGGCCAATTGTCACGAAATGACCATCATCAAAAACAAATAAGGCAGACGTTACATAGGCGCGTACACAGCTAATATTATCGAGAAACGATCCCACACCTATGGCATAACCGCTGACTTTCATACCAGTAATATCTTCTGGCAACTGCATTCCATTGGCCGTCATTAAGTCGCCGCGACTAACCATAGCGGTAAAAGGAAAGAGCGGTTGCATTAATTTGTCTTCAACCGGAACTTCACCTATTAATGCAGATAAAAGAGCTACCTTACTAAAATCACTGCCTGCCGGAATGGTATAGAACGGAGTAATATTGGGAGCTTCTTTTTTACTGTCTGTTTCATTTTGATTTAAAGAGTCACTTTTTTGAGATGGCTTTTCAATCAAGGAATCTAAATCCTTAATTTGACCATTCACTTTCGGAGAGGTTTCCTCCATAGGGTAAGATTGCAATTTATTGTCTGTTAAGGCATTAATTTGCTCTTTTAAATTTGATATTTCTTCTTGAAAGGAGCTATTAATTTCTACTTTGGGTTTTTTTAATTGTTTTTGGAGGCTTGTATTTTCCTCCTGAATTTTTTCTAATTTTTTTTCTGTTTCAATTAATCGTGCAGATACATCGCGTATATTGTCATTAAATTGACTAGCTATAGCTTCCCCAAAATTATTTGGATTTGTTGCTTTATCTTTTACAGGCTCGGTTTGTCGGCTATTAATCAGTATTAATATAACCGTGAGAACTACAGCGCCACTTAGAATTTTAAGTCCACTTTTTTTCATCGATTAAACCTCGGCTGTTGAGTCAATGCACTGGAAAATGGTTGTTCAGAAACCAGAAATACGGTCGTAGTTTCATGTTGATTTCGCGGCATTAATTCATTCGTTGGATAAAAGCTGGCTGCTTGCCAATGCCCTATAAGATCGGTGAATTGCAGGTGCACTGATTTACTAAGTAAATTTCTAACCTCAATGGACGTTACATATAGCTCTCCTCCACGCCAAGAAGCTATGGGGTGGGCTTCAACACTAGCGCCATAAAAAAGAGGTACAGTTTTATGGGTTTGCATAGGCGTGCGGTGAATTCCTTCCGGGATTTCCAGAACACGCTCTGGGGAATAAAGGGATTGAATTGCGAATCGAGTGAGCTGTATGGCGTTATATTCGTATTGGCTAGATGTTGTGCCTACTTTTTCTTCTACTGTGTCTACTACTATTTCAATGGGATTAGCATTTTTTAGCTTTTCGTCAGATTTTAAATTTAAAATGATTACTTCATTATCTGGTAATAGCTGCACTATTAGCCGACCTTCTGTAAAGGCCTCTTTAGCTTTGATGTAGAGACTATCCTTCACCTTTAAAACTTCTACATTAGAACCTAGTTGTTGATCCATGACTTTGATAGCTTGAGGGAATTGAACCAGTCGTTCTTGGTTGATAGGCAATTGAATCGTTAAAGGAATCTTTTCCCAGACCAGGTGTTCCTTTTCTAGGGCATAACTAACGTTGATAACAAAACAAAGAGAAAATAAGGCGAATTTAAGATATCTCATGGGCTACCTCCGTGTCGGCGAGTAAATCTTGTAGGCGTTCTTCATTGCGGGTATAGCCATCAAGAGCAAGTTGGAAAGGGTTATGGATGCGCGAAAGATTTACCTTCACAACGCGCAAGTTATAGAGAACGACCTTATCAGCTATGACCATAGCGCTGTTGTCTTTTAACCGCTGTGTTATACGCAGGACTAACTTAACTTCCCAAGTGTCTGGGCCAATTTTATGTATATCTTGTGGCTCCATAAAACGATACAGGCTTGCTACCTGACTTCGATCAAAAAGTTGTGCATTCTTATAAGCAGCTAATGTTTCACGAAGAAGTTGTTCATGCCGAGGGGTAAAATAATAATGAAAGGCTTTGAGGTTTCGCATGAAATCTTCTTTTCCATGATTGGACCAACTAAATAAAGAAGGCATCAATGAGGAAACAAAACCTTGTACATACTCATCGGGAATTTGACTTGCTTTAATCAATCCACCGTTGGCCGCCATATTAGGACTTAACCAAAATTCATAGCGTTTTGGGATGGTTGCCAAAATAAGCATTAAAGACAGAACGACGACCAGTAAAACTCCTACAATTGCGAGTAGTAATCGATTGTGATGATGCAAACTATCTGTTTTTTTCCAATATTCAAACATGGGGCTCTCCTAGGGTTTTATTTTTTCGCCACCGACCTTCATAGTAAAACCATGGGGAATGTTTAAGCTTTAATCGCACCATCCATTGAATTGCTTGTTTCGTTACAAAACCATAAGGCTTTCCCTCTTTAATTCGAGCAATTCTTTTAGGCCAAAAAGTAATAGCCAAAATAAAGCCCAGAAAAAATCCAGCGCAGCCACTAGCAAGAGGAAATCCCAGCATGATTCCCGCTAAAATGAAAAAAAATGAAGTTAATGGGGTGGTTGTAATTACAATCCAAAATAATTCCCGCAAACTTAGCCCTTTCCATGCGGGAAAATCATGTGACAAGTTGCGGGAAGAAGGTTGGCTCATACCGCATCCTTAAATTTTGAATTTAGTAATCATGGTGTAGCCCACATACCCTGATACAATACTTACGGCCAAATAAGTAATAGCCATTACCGCAAAGGTACCAAAAGCCACCATGGAGCCTTCATTCTTTTTAGATTCTTCAATTCCATGTTGGACAGTGGTGATAAATTTGATGAAGGTTACAACGGCAGCAATGAACATAAGCAAACCTAAACCTTGTTTCACATAAGTCCCTGCCACGGACATCATGCTTCGAGTTCCGTTACCAATATTGTCTGCCTCCGAAATTTTCGGGAACCAGCTATCCGCAAGTAGTACGGGGGCATAGCACAGATTTAATACGCCAATGTAAAGTGTACGAAGGGATTTTTTCATGTTGTCTCCTTAACGATTAAAATTAAAATAAAAAGGGTCAATCCAATGACTAAGCGGATGAGTCTAGAGCCTAGGCGTATTAAATAGCCGTTATAGTCTTTTTCTTCGGCGTCCATAAAATGATTTACAGACCACATAACTGCTAAAATGACCAACGCAATGGCAAGAAAACGAATACTGCTGGAAAAGACATGTGCCGGTATGTTATTGCTTGCCTGTTTGAAAGTCGTAGAAAACAATCTGGCTATTTCGTCTTTACTCATTAAGGTTTCCTCACAAAATCCATTTCCAATGCTTTAATCTTGCGGGGGGCAATAACAGGCTCATTAATATAATCAATGAGTCCATTGCGGATATTCATTAAATCTTCACGAAGACCAGCATGGTGTTGCCCTTGTCCATCTTCGAATCCTTCAATTTGCAATTGAATGTGAGTGTTTGGTGTTATTTGTAACTGCGCCTCATCAAGAAGGGGCATAATGGCATTTATTTGATTAATAATGCGGACCAACGTCTCGTTGAGATCGGGGTTCGATGCCCAGCTTTGTAGGCTTACAGTGAGTAGAACTAAGTAAAGAATTCGTTTCATATCGTCCCCTACAAATATTTTTTAAATCGACTGGCAGTAATGGCCACCATGGATCCAATAAGCACGCTTATCGGCACGAATACTAAAGAGGGGTTTACACTGATCGGAAGAAGTAACCAGAGCAAGAAAAAGACTATAAGTGCTTTTTTTAAATATTGGTTAAGCTTATGGAATACATAAGAGGATTCACGTCCTAAACAAGCAGTACGAATAGCTCTTTGATTTAATCCATCCACAAGCCCTGCTATAGCTGCTAAAGCAAACAGAGGTAGAGCAGCAATTACTATAAGTAATTTGATGAATAGGTATTGGGTTGTTAGAGAAATTAACTGGAGACCTTCTCCGGCTTTTTTAAGGAAATCTTCTGTTATTCCATGCATTTTTGGAAGGTTATTTAAAAAGGGTAGATTTATGCCAACGGGCTTTAGATGCAGCGGTAAATGAGTAAAAGATGATCTCTCATAAATTGGGCTTAATACTTTTTTCTGTGAATGAGCGAGTTCATTAATTCTTTGATATGCAGAAGCGTAACCATAGGTTACCCACTGATAAGTAGACCAAAAAATTAGCCCTAACCATCCTAAGAAAAGAGTGAGGAATAATTGCAGGGTCATTCTTCTAGACGTTTGTTTTATTGCCATACAGCACCTCCAGCAATAATGAGAGGATAATGCTGCACTTGAATGTAACTAAGTAAAGGATCTACATTAACCGGCAATAGCGGTAGTTGATATTTTTCTTGTAAAGCGATAATTTTTTCTAAATCATTCACATTGGTTACAAATCCTATGGCTTGCATTGCTTGTAATCTCTCTTGATTCGTTGCTAGCCATTTAAGAGATGTGTCGTCCACTCCAATTACAAATATTGCTATGTTAATAAGGTCAGTTTTCAATTTATTGCGAATTACTTTTCCAACCGTTGCCTTACTTTTTACAGGAACTCCAATCGGGCTAGAAAGGTTAAGCCGCATAGCAGCATTATCATGAGTCACCGTAAGTGGTATGACATCCATAGCATGAGCATTGAAGGTAATCAGAAGTAAGAGCAAAAGCTTTGCCATTAAAATCTCCCCAAATCGACAATTTGCGAGGTATTACCGCGAGCAAGTAAGAGAAGTGGGGTTTTTTTACTATGTAGCTTTAGTGCTTCAAACTGTTGTAAGCCTGGGGCTAAGATGATTTGATGATTGATTACCAAGCTTTGCGGTATTTGATTTCGATTTGCCCACAGTTGAATAGCTTCGTCATTCATTTCTATAAAGAGCAGGTGTAGCTTGGCATTTTGAGTTGTGGTAATCGCATCAATTAGTTGCAATAGTATTGTTCTTACTGTGTCATTTTCTTTAATAAAGAAATAGAGGCTATCCCCTTCTTCAAGGGAAATAGGTTGGTGTGCGTATGGAGAGTAGGGGGACGGGTCAAAATTACCTACTACTGGTACATCCTGGAAAATGTGATTGTAGGCTTGATAAAAAGCATTATTCCAAGCAATGTTTTGTGCTACTTTCTGGGCTTCTTGGTGTGCTGCAATTTCCGCAAAATGTTCGCGTTCAGAGTCGGTTCTGGCATTTAGCCCGAGTATGTCAACCGGTGTCAGGCGAAGATTTTTGTAATATAGGCCACTTTGGCTTTGCAATAGTTGTAAGTAGCGCCTTTCTTCATCTTCAGTTAAACCCCAGACCTTAGCTTGGTAGACTTGCTCTTCACTGAGTTTAATGTTCTTTTCTTCAACCACTTCATCGTGAAACTCGATTAAACCCGCTTTCGCTAATGCGTTATCTTCATTTTGAATATTTTGGGTAACTATTCCAGGAATATATAAATTTGCTAGAGCATGCTGACTTAATAGGATTCCAAATGCTATTGAAGAGAGTTTACGCATCACCCATCTCCTGATGCTGCAGATGGGCAATTACATGTTCCTTATTACCATTTTCAAACTCTATTATTTGTTTAACAAAATCAATAAAAAGTACGCTCCAGCCTCCTAATGAGTCACCTTTTTCGAGGGCTTGGGTTTTATACTTATAAGCTACAGAAGCTACTGGTACTTCTTGGATACTATCAATGCTTAGTATTTTAAAAGGCAATTGGCTCTCAGGAAGTATCTTTACCGGTTGTTTTTTTTCATCTAAGTGACGTAATAAATCAGTTATTCCATCGAGCTGTTTTTTAATAGCAATTTGTTCTGTGGTAAATATTTCCCCTAGTTGATGATCATCTTTGTTTTGAAGCTGCTGAATAAATTCGCCTAATTGCTTTAGATCATGAGTAATCGGTGATAAATCCGGTTTTTCAATGGGTTTCTGTAGTTGGCTTTGAATAGAGGCAATTTTTTTATCCAGGGTAATTAATTCTTTAGTTTGGTTACCCGATGATTCTTGCTTTACTGTAATAAAAACAATAAAGAGAACATTTAAGAGGAGAAGACAAAGCCATTTCAATTCAAGGTATTTTTTCATGCTGCTCTCCTTGCAATTAATGTAAAGTTAATTTCCCGTAACAAGTCATCCTGCTTAAGAATAAAAAGCTTTTGCCCGACTAAAACTGTTAGACCCTCGGCTATGGTCAATGGACCTAAATTTCTATTGATTTGGGGGAGAGGTTGCGGGAAAACTTGTTTTAAACTTTCGCTTTGTTTTTCTTTACTTACTAGGTGGTACCCTGAGTAGCGCACCCAGTATTGCACTGCATCTTCAATAGTTTGTACTGATATTGGGAAATGAATTTGTTGAACGGTTTTAAATGGGTTTATTTGAGCTGCTAAAGGTTGATTCTTAACCGTAGCATATCGGCTAATCTGGGTAATATCCGCAGCTTGCGGATAGCTACAAAAGAAGACCATACTACAAATTATAAAATGTTTACGCATAAAATCTCTCTATGAGTTGGATGGTTCAAGTTCTTCTTGTTTTTTCTTCTTTTCTAACTCGTGCTGTTCAATACATTTGCGGATAAAGACTTCTTTGCGGTCAATATCAATACTTCTAGGTGCTTTTATCCCCACGCCAATAAGTTCTCCTTTCTGAAATAAAAGAGAGACTTTAATTTTTCCTTTATCAATGTAGATTTCTTCCCCAATACGACGGATTAATGTCAGCATGTTTTTTTCTCCTTAGTTCCTTTAGTGAGGCTTTCTTTCATTTTGTCGATGTTGTATTTGACAACCTCTGGCTTTGCAGGAGTGTGCGGCACAGACAAAAAAATGTTTGGAGTGCGTCGCGACTTAATAGACTGGCAATAATCAACAAATAAAGGCAGGGCCGGAGGGAACATACAATCCTTTTTTGTTCTTACTAGAGCTTCCTTTAAAATTGAATTATCAAAGCCTAGTAAGCTTTCTGACCATTCCTTCTTGGCAAATTCCAATACCTTTTGGTTTTGATAAGCTGTAAGCCAAAGCTGTCCATAAATCGCGGCAAAACGGGTGAATAAAGTGTCTATGCGTTTTTCATTAGCCTCTATGCTTGTTGAACTGGAGGACATTGCTTGTTTCTGTGTGGGTGGGGCTATCTTCACAGTCAAAGTCGAAGCTGGCATCCTTGCAGGATTCTGCGAGGATATCGGCAGCGGATTTTTTTCGAGAATAGTTTTGATGGGATGCATCTCTTGGCTCCTGAGTTCTTAAAGTTAACAGTTCATCATTCCAGCATCTTTGAGCTAACCAGTTGGCAGGGAATTTCCACTTTGGAACCCAATCACCTGCCAGTTCCATTTCCATACGGTTTTTAATTTGGGCTTGAAGTGTATT
Source organism: Legionella adelaidensis (assembly GCF_900637865.1). Lineage (NCBI taxonomy): Bacteria > Pseudomonadati > Pseudomonadota > Gammaproteobacteria > Legionellales > Legionellaceae > Legionella > Legionella adelaidensis. The sequence continues at coordinate 363,737 of NZ_LR134418.1, read as the reverse complement.
GAGGATTTGATAAAACAAAGTTTCATCAGGCCTAATCTTAAAAAACTCCTGAAAGGCTCTGCTTTCATCTAGCTTTTGTGGATAAATTTCCCAAAATTTTTGAAATTGTTCGCGAACATACACACACATATTATTTTCTGAGTTATGAGGTGTGTCGGGTTTTATGTTTTTTGCTGTGTCGGGTTTTTTATAGTTTTGGATGTAAGTTTCAGATTTTAAATGATTTTCAGTGTTCGGGTTTGTGTCGGGTTGAGATGTCGGGTTTGTGTCGGGTTTATTTTGAACAGACAAATCCGAGTCGGCTAAAATACATTTTAAAATAAGATTTTTACGATTAGATTGAATTTCAATAAGACCAGCTCTTTCAAGAGCGTATATAACACGACGTAATTGCTGGCGGCTGGGGCTGCCTGAATGCTCCAGACCTTGATGGGGTTCAACATATAAGTCTTCAGCAAGCGATTGATAACTAATGCGTCGCTTTTTACTGCCTACTAAAAAGGTTTCACGGTCCATATAGGGGCGAATTCCAAGCAAGTAAGTAGATTGTTGGATATAAGGCAAACCCATTAGTGCCGACAATTCATTTGTATTCACAAATAAAAACCCCATTTTTCGATTCTTCCTAAAATCCTGCTTAAAAAATCACTTCTTGAAATATCAAACGAATTCAATTAGCATCAATCGATAACACGATTTGTGTTATTGATATCTCATTGTAAATAGGCACTTTTTAGAGTCAATGGGGTATTTTTAACTGATAGCAAATGAACCTAAATGAATATGAAAAAAGTTATAGGTAATAGAATTACCCAGGCTAGAAAGGCTCGTGGGATATTGATCAAAGACTTGGCTGAGCGCACAGGCTTGAAAGCCACGAGAATAAGTAATTGGGAACAAGGTACTCGGAGTCCTGGACCTGAAGAGGCAAAAATTTTGTCTAAAGAGCTAAATGTTGCGGCTTCTTGGTTGCTTTGTTTGACGGATAATCCAATGGGAGAATGGTTAGAAAACAAATAATTCACCTAAAGATAAACATAAAATAGTAAGCATTAATAGGTGGGGCGTTTTTTTAATTGCTTTCTATTTTAAACTTTAGATGTGGTCTCTTATACCTGCCACGATTTACTTTAATAATAACAACCGATATGGCAACTAAGTTAAAAATCAAAATAGAAGGGGAAGAAGGAACCTGTGTTTTCTGTACTAGATAAAATGAAATCAAAGGAGCCAATCCTGCCGATAAGCTTGCTGCAATTGAATACAGCACAGATAAGACCGTGCATCTTAATTTAATAGGAAACATTTCGGCCAAAATCACTGGAACAGTGGCATAATAAGCTCCAGCAGGAATTGCTATCATCGCTTGAGTCCAAATAAAATTGTTCAAATTATCATGAGACAATGAATTAAAAAATGGGATGGAAAGCAACAAAAATCCTAGGCTAGCGCATATAACAATTTTTTCTCTATTAATCTTATCAGATAGTTTCCCAACCATGGGGAAGACGCACAGCAGAACTATCAATGAAATAATGTTTGATGTAAGAATTTCCCGATCTTGAAAATTTCCGTATAAATGAGCTTGCATAGGCCCATAAATAAATATCTGAAAAGTAGTTGTTACCCCTAAACAGCTTAAAATAAAAACGTATAGGGATTGTAACTTACTTGTTTTAATGAAATTAAAGGACTCTAAAAGTAAATTTTTAAAGGTGGGTTTAGGCTTTTCTGAATAATATAGAATGTATTCCATACTCTCCGGAATGCACAATCGAATGTATAAACCAATAGATGATCCTAAAAGGGCCAAAACAAAGGGAAGACGCCAAATAAGCCAATCTGCTTCAGGGTACCTATTGATTACAAAGCTTACAGCAAGTGATACCAGTGAGGCCATTAAGAGGCCTGACATCGTGCCAAAGGATGCCCAGCTACCAAAGAAGCCTCTTTGAGTTTCTTCAGCATTTTCAACAAGATATGCGGACGAGTTTAAATATTCAGCTCCACAAGAAAAACTTTGAATAATTCTCAGCAGTAGCAATATCATTGCTGAATAAATTCCAATGGAGCTATAAGGCGGTACCAAGCCAATAAGAGCAGTTGAAACACCCATTACGAGAATGGAGCCTGCTAAGATAATTTTTCTACCGTAAGCATCAGATAATAATCCCATTAACAGTGCCCCAATGGGCCTTGCTATATAACCCGCAAAAAAAGTTAGAAAAACCAGAAATAAACCTTTAGTCACATCTCCAATTAAATACTTAGCGAGGTAAACCGACAACAAACCACAAATTGCCATATCAAAGGATTCAATTAAATTTCCCAGAGTGCCTGCGAGAATAATTCTGGTTTGATGCTTCATGCACTAGCCTTTTTTTGTAGCTCGGTTATTGTAGTTAAAGAGTCTTTATCTTCTATATGGTCAAAGAATAAAAAGCCGTTTAAATGATCGATTTCGTGTTGCAGGATTCTTGCTTCTAATCCGGTTGCTCTTTTATTTATTTTAACTCCATCTAGGTTATATCCTGAGTACTCTATCTCGGTCGCTCTAGGAACTTGGCCCATTAATTCACCACAATTTAGACATCCCTCATAATCCGTTTGAATATCTTGAGATAATATCTTTAAAGAAGGATTTATTAACGCAGTATCCGGAATCGGATGCTCTGGTTTTCTACGTTTTGTATAGTTGGTACCAAATACAATAACTCGTTTGCTAACCCCAATTTGTGGTGCAGCAACACCTACAGCTCCTTTTTCTTCCATAATTGAAAACATTTGTCTAACCAGATTTTTAAGCCATTCGCTTCCAAATTCGGCTTCTGAAATTGGTTCAGCGGTTTCTCTTAAAATAGGATCATTTTTATCAAGAAGTTTGTTCATAGGGATACCTGATTGTTAATTATTAATTTTAATTTTGGTCTTGTTTCAATATATTGTTTTTCAGGAAAGGGTATTACAGCTTGAATACTCTTTATACAAAACTTGCCTATAGCTAATAGTTTTTCATTGTGGATTTGTGATTTCTTTTGTATGAGAGGATGAATTTTTTTAAAACCGAAAGTAAATATAACGCGATAATCTGCGTATTGGTGTGGAACGGATATACCAGTAATCAAATTATGGTCAATCTCTTTATATTGCTTTAATAAACTCGAGCATCCGATATGATTTAGCTCACTCCATAGCCTTGGTTTATTTTGATAAATGAACTCAGGCTGATAATTGCCATCATTTTTCCATAAATTTTTTTCTATTAAATTTTGTTCTATGGAAGGTTTGGATGAGAAAAAGAAAATTTGATCTTTTTCATCAATTAAAGCAATTGAAATATAATCTGTTTCGAGTTGGCCTACCACATCAGAAAATATTCGACGTAGTGTCGCGTAATGATTAAAAAGATAGTCTTTAGCTTTAGGGTGAAGTCTAAGCTTAACAGCGGTTACATCCATATCTAAATATTTCTTACACAGCATGACTTTGCTTTTTACGTTCTTCATATGAAGAGATAGAACTTATAGCTAGGTCAATGATTTTTAGTAAATTTTCATTCGAAGTGTCAATTGCACGCACCTCTTTGATCAATCCTAACACAAAATCTGCATATTCGTCATTACTTCCATGGATAGTAGGATATAAGTGATGGCTTTGTTTTAATATGTAATGAAGTAAGTTTTCATTAATATTATTTTTTGAGAGTGTTGAATTTTCGTCATCACCAAACAATAACCATCCAGGATTGACTTGTAGATAATGACCCAGCTGTTTAATCTTTTCATAATCTGGTAAGGCATCCCCGCGTATGTAGCGGCGGCAAATTTGCTCAGACGATCCGGTAAATTCTGCCAAAGTTTTAATACATATACCATTAGGAGAGCGAGAAGCAGTAAATCCTTTATCTTTTAGAGTTTGAATCAACCGCTTGGAAAACGATTGATAATGTCCGTTAGTCATAAATTTCCTTTTAAACGAAATATTTTTAAAAAAATTAACATATAAAACAATATCATTCAATATCATACCGTATCTTAATTATAATATCTTAAAAAAGCATATTGATAATGAATTTAATATCGTTTTAATATTGGTTTCGCCAAATGAATCTAATATTAATTTTGGCTTAAATCGGACTATGATTCTTAAGTTTTACAGGAGTATGTTGTATGTTTCATGAAAAAAAAGTAATCATCTATAAGGAAATAATCCAGTATCTACTGGATTCTACAAAGTATTCGCTACAACGAATCGCGAACTTATCTAACTCCCCAGTTGCTTATTTGCAAATGATCCATCAATTCAATCGGTTACCGAGGGAAAGTAAAGTCGAATTAAATTTACTAAAACTATTCCTTACTGTTATTGATATGGAATTAAAGGGCGAATGGAAAGCACGCCTGACTCTCGAATGACATGGACTTGGAGAAGATCATGCAACCTCTTAATAATTTATTTTCACAACAGATTTTGTTCATAAATGACTTGGAAACCATTATAGGAAAAGACAGATTGACTCTTAGACGTTGGTGGACAGATGGTAAATTTCCTTTACCCGTAAAATTACATGGGAGGACACTTGCCTGGCATAAAGAAGTTATTGATGAATGGATAAACCAGAATATGAAAAAATCTATAATCAAAATTTAGAATAAAAACGAAAGCAGGAATGGCCTATTTCAATTTTTCCTTAGAAGGGGATGCTCATTAACTCAGTAAATCCCTGAAAAATCAGGAAATATTGGGTCATAAAGAAGCACTATTGATCATAATAGAGCATAATGGTATTGTTTTGCAGATTTCAGGGAAACTCAACCTCGTTAAAGGAATATTATTATGCCGTTACCGCTTTTATTAGGAGCTGCTTTGGTTGCAACCGGAAAGGCTTCTTCTGTATCAGTTGCATACTATATTGGTGGAGGGGTGCTTGCAGGAGCAGGATTAACGGGTGGTCTTTGGTACTATGTATCTAGTAACGATAATAGGTTACTCCAAGAGCACATGGAGGCTTTGAACGCTCAGCATGAAATAACTAATAACCGAATTGCACTCGCAAATAATACACTAGACCTACTCTGTCAGAATGTGGCTCGCTTAAAGTCTGAAATTAATTCAGCAACTGGATCAAACGCGTTATCCATTGAACAACTTCAAGAAATAACTGAACAATTATCTGATACAAGCCAACTTTTGCAAAGAACAATAGGGACAGTAGCTTATTCCTCTTCGAATTTAGATAGATCAGTTATTGAATTAAAGGCAGTAACAGAACAAATCCAAAGCATGGACTACTGCTCCCAATCAAAACTGGCCGCTTTCAATGAGAACCTAGCTCAAAAAGAAAAAGAACTTGCGCAGACAGCACTCGAAATAAAAACATTAAATAAGATAGTGGGCGAGCAAGCACAAACTATAGATAAACTGACTGATGTGGTAGAAACACTAACAAATGATAATAAAGCAAAAGAACAAACTATAGAGGAAAAACAGAAGGCGATTGACCAAATAAAAGCAAAATCTTTGAAACTTGTGGATCAATTAAGATTTTTTAAACAAGTGATTGACCAGCAATCAGCGCCAGCATCAACAGCAGTTATATCTCAAACCAGCTCTTCACCGTTTAATTAAATTAACAGGACGTTAAAAAAATGACACCAATATTTATATTTTTTACGTGGGTAAGATCAAAACTTACAGCTTTATCCCTATGGTTTTATCCTCTGGAAAATGATCTCCCTAATGATGAATCAGGTGAGCTAATCAAACGGTACCTCATGCATAAAAGTTGGTTTGATAAATTAACTTCCTCATGGGTTGATAAACCTATTTTTGAAAAATTGGTGTATTTGGTGGGTGCTATTTTACTCTCTGCGTTAATTGGAGTAGTTGTAGGAGCTACAACCGTGCTTGTGTTAACCACAGTTGCCCTTTCGCTACTTATTCATGGCCTATTTTATACTCATGAACAACATCGTCATTTAGGGGCTAAAATCTTTGCAGCTGAAGAATTAGCAGCTATTGAAGACCTAAAGGCTAGTGAGCAAATGTTTAATAATGCTACGAGCAAACTAGATGCTGTGGTTATCGAGCTAACTGATCAACCCCTGATATTGCAAGAGCAAGCGGCTAAATTAGATTTGGAAAGACAAAAGATTACAACGCAAAACAATGCATTAAGCATCATTGTGGAAGCGGTAGAAACAGAAACAACTCACTTAGTGGATCAACAAAGAGCTGTTAATCAAGAATTCAGTACAATTTCCAGACACTTGCAACAATATGATCATCAGATTACTAGCTCAAAAGATAAGCTATCTGCCGCTGAGGACGCAGCGGTTTCATTCTCAAGTGCAGTACAAGAACTTCAACAAAGCCAAAAAGAATTTTCACAAGCTGCAAATCGATTTTGCTTATTTGTAGAAGGACAGATGGTAAAACGTGAGGAGGGCAAATCTCAAGCGACTTCTTTAGAAGAAACAGATTTTATAGACTTCCTTGATCGAGAAATAGCAGATAACGACGAGTTGATTAATGCATTGAAACCAGTTAATTAAGCCATTTTTTTCACCTTTAGCAAATTGGTAACATGCTTCAACATTATAGTATTCTTATATCTCAGTTACTTGTTTAGAAGCTATGTCACACAAGATATCTTGATGGACAAGGTTTTTATAGTTTGACTCCAAAATTATAGATAGTAACTTCCTTAATCGCGTTTTCTAGTCCCTTGACATTTAAAACAATATTACCTAATTTACAGTTAAACACTTATTTAACTGTTGATATGAAACCGCACTCGGAAAAAACCTTTGCAACGATAGCAGATATTTTGCGTATAATGGGCGAACCAAATCGCTTAAAACTCTTGCTGTCTTGCCTAGAAAACCCCCAATCTGTTGGGGGCTTAGCAGATCAGTTAGGCTTATCAGTGCCTCTGGTCAGTCATCACTTGCGTATACTTCGCTCAGCTCGATTGCTGTATGCAAAACGAGAAGGAAAGCAGGTTTTCTATGAAATTGATGATGAGCATGTCCGGTGCATTCTAATAGACATGATTAGTCATTTTACTGAAGAAAGAGGTAACAATGGAGATCTTTAGCTTATTTATTAACCAGCTGATTCCCTATGGCTTTTGCAGAAAATTAATATGAATTCTTCTATAACCACTCTATACGTCGTAGGCCTGGATTGCCCCTCAGAAGAAAAGCTTATTCGGGGTCAATTGGAGTCTATGCCCGAAGTAGAGAAATTGCTTTTTAACTTTATCACCCAAGAAGTCACCATTCATCATCATTTAAGAAACCCGGGGCCTTTGATAGATAAGATTGCAGTGCTAGGAATGAAGGCGAGCTTAAAGACAAAAGTAGATAAAGAACATCTGAAAGAGAACCCGCACCCTTCATGGTGGGTACTGGGTTTGGCAGGATTTTCAGCACTTATAGCTGAATTGATTGCCTATCGTCTATCCGATGAGCAATCCCCTTGGGTCGCAGTACTATCACTGATTGCCATGGCAATCAGTGGAAAAACTACTCTTGAGAAAGGATGGTTAGCACTAAAGACCAAAACACTGAATATTAGTAGCCTTATGCTCATAGCCATTACGGGTGCGATATTCATTGGCGAGTGGCCGGAAGCTGCCATGGTGACTGTTTTATTTGCACTTGCCGAACGAATTGAAGTGTACTCCTTGGATAAAGCGCGAGAAGCTATCCGGAAGTTGATGGAAATTGCGCCTGATGTGGCTACTGTTAAAGCGGCGGATGGAAGTTGGCAGAGTATGCCCGTTAGCCAAGTTGCTTTAGATGCTGTGATCTGGGTTAAACCAGGGGAGCGAATCCCTTTAGATGGTGAGATAATTCTGGGGAAAAGCAGCATTAATCAAGCACCTATTACGGGTGAGTCCATGCCCGTTGATAAAGAGGTGGGAGATAAGGTTTATGCGGGAACCTTAAATGAACATGGGTCTTTTCAATTTAGAGTAGAGGTCGCCGCGGGTGATACAGTACTTGCAAAAATTGGAAAAACAATTGCCCAAGCGCAATCTGAGCGTGCGCCTATGCAACGCTTTGTTGATGAATTTGCCAAATATTACACCCCTGTTATGGTAGTATTTGCGATTTTGGTCGCTGTTGTTCCTCCTATTATCTGGGGAGGATTATTTTCTGTATGGATTTATAAAGCATTAACATTGCTCGTTATTGCATGCCCTTGTGCGTTAGTAATTTCCACACCGGTAACTGTTGTAAGTGGCTTGGCCGCTGCTGCCAAAAACGGAATTCTTATTAAGGGTGGAACCTATTTAGAACAAGGATATCGATTAAAAGCCATCGCTTTAGATAAAACAGGTACGCTTACTGAAGGAAAACCAGTTGTTACCAGATTGATTCAATTAAGTGAGCAGACGGATGAAGAGGTCTTAAGACTTACAGCCAGTTTAGATGCCCATTCAGAGCACCCCATTGCCCAGGCTATTGTTAAAGAATGGCAAAAGCAGCAACCAGCGAGTTCACTACTTGAAGTAACAGATTTTAAAGCCCTACCTGGTCGTGGGGTAACGGGATTAATTAATGGGGTACGATATTTTGTTGGTAACCATCAACTGGCTGAAGATAATAAGGTTTGTAATCCAGCCATCGAAAACCAGCTTAAAGAGCTTGAGGAAAAAGGACAAACCACCATCGTTTTAAGTGATGAAGAATATGTATTAGCGATTCTTGCTGTGGCGGACACGTTGCGCCCCACAAGCCAAATGGCCATCAAAGCATTGCATCAACAAGGAATTAAAACCTGCATGTTAACAGGAGACAATGCGACCACCGCCAAAGCTATTGCTGACCAGGTAGGTATTGATGAAATTCGGGCAAACGTTCTACCTGCAGACAAAGTTTATGCTATTGATGAGCTAATTAAAGGTTTTAGGGCGGTGGGGATGGTGGGAGATGGTATTAATGACGCGCCCGCGCTTGCGAAAGCGACCATTGGGTTTGCAATGGGAAAAGGCACGGATATCGCACTGGAAACGGCAGATATAGCTATTATGAATGATAACTTAATTAAACTACCCCAATTCATTGCTTTAAGTCGTAAAACTGCGAGTGTACTATTTCAAAATATTAGTTTGTCTATTGTGGTTAAAATAATATTTTTTGGCTTGGCGCTGGCCGGTTTGGCCACGTTATGGATGGCGGTATTTGCCGATATGGGTGCGAGTCTTATTGTTGTTGCTAATGGACTGCGATTGTTGAGCTTTAATGAACAAGACTACTCAATGATAAATGAGCTGCCATCTCTTAGTAATAAATATTTATAAAGACTATAAAGGATTATGAATGCGTAGTTATTTTGGACTGATTGGATTACTGATGGTGTGCTTGCAAGCCGCGCACGGTCAAAATTCGCTGACATTTAAAGATGCCTTGGCACTGACTTATAAAAATAATCCTAGTTTGAAAGCACAAGCGGCTGCTGTTGAACAGGCCAAGGGTCAGTTTATTCAATCGGGATTATATCCAAATCCAACGCTTGCACTACAAGCTGAAAATATTGGAACCCCTTCTACACTTGAGTCAGGATATACAGGGACAGAAAAAACCATTTCCATTGAGCAACCCATACCCTTAGGTAATCGATTGCATTATCAACGAGAGGCTTCCAAAATGGAATTTCTAGCGGCTTGCTTGAAATTAGAAGCAAATCGCTCAAATCTCTTTGTTGAGATAGGAAATGCTTATGTAGATGCTTTTTATGCTCAATATTGGACTAGTGCCTCAAGGCGTTTAGTAAAACTGAATGAATTAGTCGTTGGAAGTATTAAAAAACGTTTAGAAATAGGGGCTAATTCAGAAGTTGATTTAAGATTAGCAGAGATAGCACTTGATGAAGCGATTATCGTTTATGATAGGGCACGACGCAATGAAGTGAAATCTAAAACCATTTTAGCCAATTTGATGGGCACTCCAAATCTTAATGAAATTATTCTCAATGAAAGTGGTCTATCTCATCACCTAGATTCATGGACTTTAATTAAAAAACGTCTTCTTACGAGTAATTTGATTAAAGCGCAAATGGCTTTGGTCAGAGCAATGGGGTCACGTATTGCTGCAACTTCAAAAGAAGTTTGGCCTGATTTAAATCTACAATTTGGTTTTCGTCATTTTGAGTTAAACGATCAAAAGGCATTCCTGGTTTCCGCCACAGCTCCAATTCCCGTCTTTAATCAAAATCAAGGAAATGTCTATAGCGCTCATGCAAAACGAAATGAGGCCATTCAGGACTTACACCAATTAAAATTAAATCTAGAGTCTACCTTGTATGGAACCTTTTTAGACGCCTTACAGTCTAAGGAAGAAGTGCAAAAAGTAACGAGCAGAATGCTCCCGAAGGCGAAAAATGCGGTTGAATTAGCTCGCGAAGGGGTTGAGCAGGGACGCTATAGTTATCTTATTCTTAGTAATGCAATTCAGATGCTTAATCGTGAAGAAGAGCATTATACCAGGGCTCATGCTGATTATCATAAGGCGCTTATTAAAATCCAGGGATTATTAATGAGTGAAACATTGCACAAATAATGAAAAGGGAATTCGTGTGAAAAAGTATCATTATCTAATCATAATCGCGGCAGTAATTCTTGCGGGTGGTTTATGGTGGCTTTCTGCTAAGCTGACCTTTGCAATGGATGCTTCCGTTCCCGAGAAGCACGGTCCGCATGATGGTCGCGTATTTGAGAGTAAAGATTTCACTGTGGAACTGGTCCTTACCGAAGAAGGAGCCACTCCTAAATTTAAGGCCTATGCTTCATCGAAAGGAAAGCCCATTTCACCCTCAAAGGTAAGTCTTAATGTTGAGTTAAAACGCCTTGAGGGGGATATAACCACTATAAATTTCATCCCTCAGAATGATGCTTTAGTCAGTAAACAAGACATAGAAGAACCCCATTCCTTTGATGTTACACTAAAGGCAATTTATGAAAATCAACTCTTCAGCTGGAACTACTCCTCCTATGAGGGACGGATTAAGCTAGGTAATAAGGTGGCGGAGGAGGAGGGCATTAGAGTTTTAGTCGCGGGGCCGGGAGTGATAAAGAAATATGCTTCTCTCAATGGCCGTATTACCCTCAACCGTAATACCACCACTGATGTTAGAGCCCGCTTTCCGGGTGTAGTAAAAAATGTATTGGTTAAGTGGGGTGACTCAGTAAAAAAAGGCGACCTATTAGCCACCATTGAAAGCAACGAGAGCTTAAAGGCATATGAAGTTCGTGCGCCAACAGAGGGTCGTATTCTTGCGCGCAACATCACGCCTGGGAATGTTGCCGGAACAGAGGCGCTCTTTACTATCGCAAATTTATCAGATGTTTGGGCTGAACTGCATGTTTTCCCGCGCGATCTAGAGAAAATTAATGAAGGCCAAATGGTCACTATACATTCGCAGGAAGAGGATAAGGAAATAAGTGCGCCAATTGCTATGATTCTTCCCACTACGGATCCATTAAGCCAAACTGTAATCGCTATCGTAACTATTCCAAATCCTAAGGAAGAATGGCGCCCAGGAACTATTGTACGAGCTGATGTACTTCTTTCTCAAATAAAAGTTCCATTAATGGTTAAGACGACCGCGTTGCAAAATATGAATGAAAAAACAGTTTTATTCATTAAAGTGGGAGAGCAATATGAAATGCGTGAGGTGGAACTAGGAGCAAAAGATAGTGAATGGGTCGAAGTCAAAGGTGGTTTAAAACCCGGCACCCAGTATGTAGTAGGTAATAGTTTTTTAATAAAAGCTGATATTGAAAGGTCAGGAGCCGAGCATGAGCATTAAACCTGGACAATTATGTTAGAACCTACTATAGCCTTTGCTATTCGACACCGCTGGTTTGTTTTGTTGGTTATTGCAGGCCTCATGGCATTTGGTATCTATAATTTTAAAAAATTACCGATTGACGCCGTTCCTGATATTACTAATGTGCAGGTGCAAATTAACACTGAGGCCGAAGGGTATTCTCCCCTAGAGGTGGAGCAGCGCGTTACCTATCCTATTGAAACAGCCCTAGCAGGTATTCCAAAACTGGATTATACACGCTCGCTATCACGCTATGGACTTTCACAAGTTACCGTTGTATTTGAAGAGGGAACTAGCATTTATTTTGCGCGCCAATTAATCGGAGAGCGGTTACAACAAATAAAAAGTCAATTACCTCCTAGTATGGAACCTGAAATGGGTCCTATCGCTACAGGCCTTGGTGAAATTTTTATGTTCGCAGTAGAGGCTAAACCGGGTGCTTTAAAGGAGGATGGTAGCGAGTATACGCCCATGGATTTATTGACCGTACAAAAATGGATTATCCTACCCCAACTACGTAACACCAAAGGGGTCATTGAGGTGAACTCCATTGGTGGTTATGAAAAGCAGTTTCATGTCATGCCTTACCCACAAAAATTACTGGCTTATCAATTAACCATAAACGACCTTTTAAATGCACTGGAGAAAAACAATGCAAACCTCGGGGCAGGTTATATTGAGAAAAATGGTGAGCAGTATCTGATTCGAATACCAGGACAGGTGAAAACCATTGAAGGCCTCAAAGACATTATTGTTGCCAAAAGAGATGAAGTTATTATTCGGGTTGGGGAGGTGGCTGATGTTAAGCTAGGTTCGCCATTAAGGACGGGCGCTGCCACTCAAAACGGAAAAGAAGTGGTTTTAGGTACTGCCATGATGCTCATTGGTGAAAACAGTCGCGAGGTTTCTGTTCGTGTGGCAACTAAGCTCGAGGAAATCAATAAAAGCCTGCCCAAAGGACTTATCGCAAGACCTGTTTATGATAGAACGAAGCTTGTGGATAGAACAATTGCTACAGTTGAGAAAAACTTATTGGAAGGCGCATTGCTCGTTATTGTTATTCTTTTTCTTCTCCTCGGTAATATTCGCGCAGCATTAATTACAGCCGCCGTCATTCCCATTTCAATGTTGATGACCATCACGGGGATGGTCACACAAGGTGTGTCTGGAAATCTAATGAGCTTAGGCGCATTAGACTTTGGGTTAATTGTAGATGGCGCGGTTATTATCATTGAAAATTGCCTACGCCGGTTTGGTTTAGCACAACATGAATTAGGGCGCGTGTTAACGAAAGAGGAGCGATTTAGTTTAACCTCAGAAGCAACCGCAGAAGTCATTCGTCCAAGTCTTTTTGGCGTAGTCATTATAACGGTAGTTTATCTGCCAATTTTTACATTATCAGGGGTTGAGGGGAAGATGTTTCACCCGATGGCCTTGACCGTGGTCATGGCTCTTTTATCTGCATTAGTGCTTTCTTTAACTTTTGTGCCTGCTTCAGTGGCTGTATTTATTACAGGCCGAGTAGACGAAAAAGAAAATTTCATTATTCGATTTGTAAAAAAAGGTTATGAACCTTTATTAAATTGGAGCATGCTAAATCCTTGGAAAATGGTGAGTGGTGCCGTGATAATAACGTGCTTAAGCTTATTATTACTATTGCGCATCGGTGCTGAATTTATCCCAAGTCTTGATGAAGGGGACGTTGCATTACATGCTATGCGTATTCCAGGTACGAGCTTATCCCAAGCTATTTCTATGCAAACTATATTAGAAGAGCGCATTAAAAAATTCCCCGAAGTTCGTGAGGTTTTTAGTAAAATTGGAACGGCAGAAGTAGCAACCGATCCAATGCCTCCCAATGTCGCTGATACGTTTGTTATGCTAAAGCCACGCTCCGAATGGCCAAACCCTAATAAATCTAAAGACGTTTTGGTGGGTGAAATAGAGGATGCAGTCGGGAAAATCCCTGGAAATAATTATGAATTTACTCAACCCATTCAAATGCGCTTTAACGAGCTGATTTCAGGTGTTAGAAGTGATTTAGCGATAAAAATATTTGGTGATGACATGGAGCAGCTGCTGACTTTAGCTAAGAAAGTAAAAGGGGCACTGCAAACAGTCCCTGGTGCTTCCGACCTTAAAGTTGAACAAGCCAGCGGTCTACCCGTGCTATCCATTATCCCCGATACCACAGCACTTCAGCGTTATGGATTAAACATTGCTGATGTTCAAAATGTTATACAAATTGCTTTGGGTGGCAAAGAGGCAGGCGTGTTATTTGAAGGTGACAAACGCTTTGATATTGTTGTGAGGTTACCAGAATCCATACGAACAAATATCAACATGTTAGAGGAATTACCTATTCCATTAACGCTTCAAAGCGATAGCAAATCAAATCCAAATTATGTTTCCCTAAAGGAGGTAGCCAAATTAACTTTCTCTTATGGTCCGAATCAAATTAGCCGGGAGAATGGAAAGCGTCGTGTGGTAGTTACCGCAAATGTTCGTGGTCGCGATTTAGGTGGTTTTGTTGAAGAAGTTAAACGAGTTGTTGGAGAAAAAATTAAGTTGCCTGAAGGAACTTGGATAAATTATGGTGGAACCTTTGAACAACTGATTTCTGCAGAAGAGCGATTAATGGTTGTTGTACCCATCACGTTGCTACTTATCTTAGGTCTTTTATTTATGGCCTTTGGTTCAGCACGTGCAGCATTACTTATTTTTTCGGGCGTTCCATTGGCGCTAACAGGAGGAATTGTAGCACTCTGGTTAAGAGGCATTCCTTTTTCCATCTCAGCTGGTGTAGGGTTTATTGCTTTATCTGGTGTTGCAGTCTTAAATGGTGTAGTCATGGTGTCTTTTATTCGCAGTTTATTTGAGAAAGGCGTCGAATTAAAAGAAGCTATTGTTCAAGGAGCTCTAACGCGTTTAAGACCCATTCTAATGACCGCTCTAGTCGCGAGTCTGGGTTTTGTGCCTATGGCGATTAATGTGGGCGCAGGTTCTGAGGTGCAGCGACCTCTTGCAACGGTGGTCATTGGAGGAATTTTGTCTTCAACCTTTTTGACTCTCCTTGTTTTACCTGGTTTGTACTTAATTATGCATAGAAGAGTGAGTAAGACTGTAGGCAAATAGGAAGCACAGCCTGTTTGTGCTTTAAAAAGTAATCAATGAGCACTTAACCAGTAATAACTAACAACAGGTTAATGTTGCCAATGCTTGGTCTCAATTAGCAAATGAAAGAGGGAATTTAGAGTATGTTTTATTGTTATCGTAATCACACAATAAAAAACCGCCAAGGTTGCGCAAAAAAGATCGAGCTCTCTAGGCGTGGCAGTTATGTTAGTTAAACTATATATAAACTCCAGAAGTGTTCAAAAATAGGCTAGAAAATAAGCCCCCTGCTTTTATATATTAAACGATACACAAATCATTAGTATTGTGCGAAATAATAATATTAGGGGAAGCTGTCAAATTGGAATACTCGATGAGATTTTCTAAGTAATCTGACCAGCTATTTAATGCTTCTTTCCGTTGGGGCAGCATTTCGTTTTTATTATAGGTAGCCATAATACGCGGCATTTTATGGCCTAAACACTTCTCAATAACAACTGGGTCTATATTTAGCTTCTCCCCTAGTTGGGTGGCAAATGTTCTGCGTAGATCATGAGGGGTCCAATGTGGTATTCCTAGTCGAGTTTGTATTCTGCTGACTGCCTTAGCAATTGCTTTCTCTGACAAAGGTCCACCATTCCGAATGTTTGAAATAATGAAGTTAGATGTTCTTGTTTTCATTAGTAGTTCAAATACTCGTATACATTGAGGACTTAGATGAATTTTCATGGTTAAACCATTTTTGTTATGGTGTGAAGGTATTGTCCATAATGATTCCGCAAAATTTATTTCCTCCCATTGAGCCAAAAGAATTTCAGCTGTTCGAATTCCTGTTAAAAGGATAATTTTGATTGAACAGCGGATTGAGTATGAGATTTTATTTTCATTGCTATCTAAGAAGTGCCAAAGGGTTTTAATTTCTTCAGTAGTTAGAAAACGTTCTCTGGGTTTTTCTAACCCGCCTATGTCACGAGATCGAATATTTGCAGCAGGGTTATTTGTGAGACTCCCGCGGCTTACTGCATAATTCAATGCTTGTTTTAAGGTACTAAGGACTTTATTAGCGTGTACAGGAGCTCCTCTGCTTACTATAAAATCCAGCACTTGGGTAATATCTCGGATTTGTAACTTTTCCAACTCCTTACTACCTAATAGAGGGATTATGTCGGCTTCAATTTGCTGCTTAATTTGCTGAGGTCGCTTACGGTGTTTCTCAATATAATTTTTATACCAAGCGGTAATAAAAGTAGAAACCGTTTCTTTTTGCTTTAATTTATCTTGATAATTTTGTTCAAGAGGGTTAACTCCATTTTCTTTGAGTTTTTGTGATTTAAACAATAATTCTCGTGCTTCTTTAAGGCTAATTTCAGGATATTTTCCTAAACTCATTTTATAGCGTTTACCATTATAGGTATAACGATAAAACCAAGATTTACTCCCACTAGGCATAATACGTAAGCCCAAACCCGAGGCTTCAATTTTTTCTACCCACTTTGACTCAGGCTGAATATTTTTAATGTAATTGTCTGAAAATTTCATTATTCAGGCCACTTTAGAGTCGAAATGATTTGAGTGCCTTTTTCAGTTAATTTATATTTCTGCAAACGGCTTTGGGGCTTCTCAGGTATCGTCATTTCAATTAGTTGGTTAGCCAGCAGGTATTTAAGTTGTTTAAATAACCCACTTGAGATACCTTTATGTCCAAGATGTTGAGCAATTTGACTTTTACTTAATGGCTTGCCTTTTAATAGAAATAATATTTTATTTACCAAGCCTGACTCATGCCTTGACTCATGCCTTGACTCATGCCTTGACTCATGCCTTGACTCATGCCTTGACTCATGCCTTGACTCATGCCTTACAGGCTCCAAAGGTAATTCTTCGGGATAGACAGTAAAATCTGGTACTTTAATAATTGTTCTAAATACATCTCCTTCAATTAACTCAGGATATGCGCCGCCATAAGCTTTGCCATACTTCATCAATTTAAACATTCCAGAGCCCAACTCATCCGCGCGTCCGATTTGTTGGAAGAAGCGTGCAATGACTGGGTTTTTAGGAAAGGGTGTAAAACGATTAGGATCCAGCACCCCAAATGCATGCGGTTTATTACTATTTTCAGTTCGAACTTGACCACGTTCTATAATTAATCTTGCAGGTACTGCATTTAGGAATTCGCGATGAATCAAAATATTAGAAGCAATCTCACGAAAAATGATTTCGCGTAAGCTAATGCGTATATCTCGCTCTAAATAAAAAGGGTCAGGCAAATGTTTCTCAACGAAAGCCATGATTCGCTCATAACTTTCAATTAGGTTTGTTGTTACAAAATCTCGATCGTCATAGCGTTCTAGATTTATTTTTCTAAGAATTAAATCAGTACGATGATAAGGGACTGCAGAAAGGATTGTATTATCTTTTCCTAACAATAGAATGCCTGCTAACGTTACACCACTTTTACCTGTTTCATTATCCACTTGATATAGCTGTGCGCTTTTTAGTAATTGTAAGTCATCCATAACCAACCAGGGGTGATCTTTACGTAACACGCGTGCGAGCAGTCTGGTTTTTTCGATTAAATCAGGACGTAAATCTTCTAAACCAGCATAGGGGAAAATTTTATTTTCCGAAAAAAGGGAGGATTTACGATGATAAAGATTTCCCACCATATATGTATGATCGGTGATATCAAAATCCCCATCTTCATTGCGATCATAAATTCGAGCATTGCATCGATGAACTTGGGAGCTTTCAGGTACATATATATGGAATAATAATTTATCTTCAATCCAGTGCTCATCCATCGATAAATAACAGGGTGGGTTAATTTTTTGTGAATTATTAATAGTGTTAGCAAAATCTTTACGAATTTGGGTAATGATTTCCGGTTGGATGCCGGTGATATCTCCCTTGTCATTAACGCCCAACAATAAAGTGCCTCCATGTCGATTCAGGAAGGCACAAATTGTCTCGTATACACTGCGTGAGAGTCCTGATTTACATTCTTTGAATTCAAGATCAATACCTTCGCCTTTCTTAATGAGCTGCAGTATTTGTTGATCGCTAATTATCATGGGTAGCCTTTTTTTTATTTTTTCTATTTCGCCCATTTCTTATTAAATATTGGTACCAGTTTTGGTACCAGTTTTCTTGTGCTGGAATGATATTATATGATATTTATTGAAAGAGAGAATATCTGTTAATCTCAGTATTTACAAGGATGTTAGTGGATTTTTGTATTTGTTTGATATTTGTTGAAATCGATATTCACTAGCATGGGGTGCTAGTGGTCGAAGGTTCAAATCCTTCCGTCCCGACCAATGAAATCAAAGAATTACAAGTAAATTCGGCTCTTTCCCATTTAAGGGGGCAGCTATAAGTTTCCATGTTTTTCTTTTGGCCCCTCTCATCTTTGTATACTATCATCTCCAAAGCCCTTTAGTTTGAACTGGAGTTGAGATGCAAACCGCCGACTATAAAAAAATCACAAAAGAGAGTTATCAAGCAACAGCACAAGAGTTTGCTCGGAATGTTGATGATCTTGTTCCCACTGGCTCAATTGAAAAATTTATCAAGCTTCTTCCGCCTAAAGCAAAAATTATTGATATTGGTTGTGGCTCAGGTAGGGATGCAAAACTATTTACTAACATGGATGCAATTGTTTTAGGAATTGACTTCAGCTCAAATCTTATTGATATCGCAAAACGCAATGCACCACTAGCTGAGTTTCAATTGATGGATATTGAAACTATGAATTTACCTGCCGCTTCCTTCGATGGAGCTTGGGCGGCCTGTTCTCTTGGACATATTTCTAAAAAAATATTTCCTGATGTTATTAAAAGAATTCATTTTTTGTTGAAAGAAAAGGGATATTTTTATCTCACTCTAAAAAAGGGTGCGAACGAGATTTTAGAGCAAGATTTTCGTTATGACGGTGATATTAAAAAATTTTGTGCTTTTTACGAAGAGGAAGAATTAAAAAATATTCTTCAAGAAGCACAATTTAAGATATTAGAATTTGATATTATTGAAAAACAACATGCTTATCAAACCCATGATGCTCTCAGAGTATTTTGCCAAAAAATTTGAATTATTTTTTATGGAGACAATAGAATGATTGATAGAGATAGGGCTTGGGAGTTTGCTCATGAGTGGCTTGATGCCTGGAATAAGCATGATGTGGATCTTATTATGAAACATTATGCGGACTCGATTGAATTTTGTTCGCCTGTAGTACAAAAGGTTTTAGGTGATCCGAAGGGTGTGGTTTCTGGAATTGATAACCTTAGAGACTATTTTACAAAGCAACTCAAAAAATTCTCTACCTTGCATTTTCAATTGCTCGATGTGTTTACTTCCCCTCAAAGCATCGTTTTATACTATAAAATTAACCGTGGGTTATTGGCTTCAGAAGTGATGCTATTAGATGATCATATGAAAGCGATAAAAGTTTATGCCAATTATGATAAAAATGATGTTGGATAATTTACCATTGCGTTGAGAGCGTTCTATTAGGGTGATTACTTCATAATTGACTAATAAAATTACATTGTGCTTTTTATGAAACTATATTATGCAAATAGCGTTTGTTCTTTAGCCGTTAGAATTATTCTTCATGAGTTGAGTATTTCTTGTGAATATGAAGCTGTTAATTTAAAGACCAAGCAAACAGAAACAGGTACGGATTATTTAAAGGTTAATCCTAAGGGCTCTGTGCCAGCATTAGTATTAAATAATAGTGAAGTACTAACAGAAAATGCCGTTATCTTGCAGTATTTAGCAGACATAAATTATGCCGTCGAGTTACTACCGCCTGTAGGTGAGATCAGTAGGTACCGCACCCTAGAATGGCTCAATTTTGTTAGCACGGACTTACACCGATATTGCGCACCTCTATTCTGGTCAAAATTTTCAGATGAAACTAAGAACACCGTTTTTACTCCAATTTTAAAGAAGAAGTTATTAGTTGTGGATACCCATTTACAGGATAATAAATTTTTAATGGGTAACCGATTTACCTTAGGTGATGGCTATTTGTTTGTTATTTTGATTTGGTTGGCAAAACTTAAAGTAGATATGAATGAATGGCCAAATTTGTCACGTTATTTTAGTGACATGAAACAGTGTAAATCAGTTCAAAAAGCGCTTGAGGAAGAAGGGTTGACCAATCTCTAATGTTTCGTAACTGAGTTCATAACTGCTTACTAGATTTAATTGCTTCTTTACCAGCATTGTCCTTGCCCCCGGTAGAAATGCCACCCTGCAACTTGCATCTGCTATCTCTTAATTTATCTTGGACTATATTCCAATACAGGTGATGCTTGGCATGCGGTGCCTTTTTTGTGTTTTGGCTCTTGCATTTATCCCTAGCACTTTAAGTGTTAATACGACTCTTGGCACAGGGAAAACGTTTGTTCGCCCTCTAGTAATCGTGCTACAAACTTTATCTTTCCATTACTTTATTCCATTCCTTCTAAGGCATCTCCTTCTCCTGAAAATGGCAATGAGTGTAACCTATGTCTCCGGAATATTTTGTTGCCTATGTCTCAATAAGGACATCAATGAGTTATATTTAAATCAAATCTTAATCATCAGTTACTTTCATCGATGATGTCTGTGGTGGTGAGAACAACAGCACACTGGTTATACCAGGACTTGCATTATGGTTTTTGGACTCATGCTGGAATGAGCATGTGGCGGCTCCACCGCCGAGCTTCTTCTTCGACATGATGTCAATTCAGTCAAATCTAAGACACTTGGTAAGGATTATCTAGCGTCATCTGGTCTTCAAGTTGCGATTTGAGAGCGATAAAATCGTTTGTTCTTACTTCACATAATGCCTTCATGGCAACCAAATCGAGCGGTAGCGCGCCCGCCAACACCCCAGGGAACCATTGAACCCTGCCCGTTGCCTCGCTGGCCTCAGCTCGAAACCGCCCCCCTTTAAATATTGCCAAATCAGCCGACAACTTAGAATCAATGCTAAACCAATTTTCATCTTTCTTAGTAGTCCAATTATAGAATTGTTGTTTCGATGATTTCGGCTGGGCGGTAAACTTCGGCACAGGAGAAAATGGTTCATTGGAGCAGTATGCAAAAACAATATGCATAGGTAGCTTTTTTTGTGCACCACCAGCACCTTCTCGCCACTGCTTATCAATGGCCTCCCAATTTTTAACCCCAGGTGCGTTTATTGAGTCCACTTGTGTTTGCAACTCTTTAATGATGGTATTTTCGAAATCAAAATGCTGTTCAGTGATTGTTTTTCCATTAAGCTTATAAGTGACTCCCTCAGTGTTCACTTTGTTGTATTGAGCAATCAATTGTGAAAATACCTTTCTGCCTTCTTCATTACTTGGGATGCACCCAATCATTGCTGCCCACATGTGTTTATCCAGAGCCCACAATGCATATTCAAAGCCACTTATGTTCTCAAATTCTCGCCCAGAACAATCCTTAACGATGATTCCCCGTTTAAAAATTAAACTTATATCCTGCTTTAACATCGCTTTAACCTCATCATGTTCCCCGCGTGTCACATGATGCAATAATTTATGCAATATTTTACGAGCATCCATCACAGGTTTAAACAAAGCTAAATGATATTTTGATGTCTTGGCTAAGTTTACTAAATCACGGTTTGATAAACTTTGAGTGGTTTCAATTTTAACGTCTTCTGGTAATTCATCAAACATCTCAAATTTGTCTTGCATACTTGCACCTGAATTCTATTCACTTGGAATAATTTAAAAAATGAATTATATATGAATTAATTGAAGATAAAAAGAAACAAATGGATTTAAATTGAGCAAATGAGGAGGGTGCTCAGAGATATTTGAACATCACGCGAGGTCACATTAACAGAGTGTATCGAGTTATCTCATTTGTCCATTAGTGGACATTTGTCTATGTATGGACTACTCTTGATAAAGAAGGGTAGGAGGTAATTATGCAAGTTAATAAAAGCCAAGTAAGTAATATACCTGATGAAGTGGTTTGGAATTCTTTGATTAATTTGGTGAAACGTTTTGACTTAAAAGAAAGTGAGGCGCGGATTTTGATGGGGGACATGCCTCGGTCTACTTATACTACTCATAGTGCGAAACTAAACAGAGATCAAAAAGAGCGGGTTTCTTATTTGTTAGGGATTTATAAATCTTTGCGTATTTTATTTGATGACGCAGAACAAGCACGGACCTGGATAAACCGTGAAAATACGCTGGCTCCCTTTAATGGCTTGACGCCTAAAGAATATATGTTGGAAGGGGGAGTCGTAAGGCTTGCGGATGTGAGAAGGTTTTTGGATTTTTGGAGAGGATATTAATGCACTCCTTCGCTAATTTTAATCAAAAGGTGCATCGATTAATACCCTCGAAATTTCCCCCAATATCCCTTTTTGACTGGGCAAGTTCTGCGCAAGAGCTTGAGCAAATTGCTTTTTTAGAAGGCTTGACTAATGAGCGCATACAAGCAGAGTTAGGAAGGATCAATTTAGTTGATAAAGACGACTGGGTGGGAGGTCCAGGCTCTACACCGCTGATGGCTGCTTTCACTCACATAGGGGCACCAACGAGATTTAGCGATGGAACCTATGGGATTTACTATGCAGGTTCTACCTTAGTTACTGCAATAAAAGAAACTATTTTTCATCGTGAGAGATTTTATAGCGCCTCTAAAGAGGCCAATTGTTCTATTTCTATGCGTGAGTACATAGCAGAGGTAAAGCAACCTTTAGTAGACATAACCTTAAACCACAAACACCTACTAGAGCCTAACCCGGTTTTTTATACCCAAAGCCAAGAATTTGGGAAAAAAATTCGCGAAGAGAAACATTGGGGTATTTTATATCCCAGTGTTCGTCATGATGAAGGTTTATGTGTTGCTATTTTTAGACCTCCAGCATTAACAACGCCGGTTCAAGGATGTCACTTAACCTATATTTGGGACGGAGCTCGTATTTCAGAAGTCTATCGAAAAAATAAAATAAATTTATCTGTTGCCCCTCAAAAACGGTCATGCGTCTATGACACTTAGGACAGGGTCTTCACTTGCTTTCCCCATTATAGGTACTTTAAATTTCTTATGCTTTTATATATCTTTGCACTGGCACATTAAATTGAGGATTGTCTTTGAAAGAAATAGTTACCTATAAGGTTTGTATTATGGGCGCTGAAGCGGGTGGTAAAACTTCTTTGGTCCGAGTAGCGCTAGATTCTGACTTTCCTTCTGAATATAGCCCTACGATTGGTGGTGATTATCGAAAACTTACCATTGAAAATACCGCCATTGAAATATGGGACACTGGAGGTCAACATCGATTTGCATCCCTTATACCTATGTATCTGAAAGATGCCCAAGCAGTTATTTATTGTATTGACCTATCTAATAAATTAGATGATGCAGTTTTAGCAGAAATTAGCATCGCAAAAAGAATGGCGGGTGAAAGAGCTTTCATTTTGGTGGGTACAAAATGTGATTTGCCCGCACGCGTTTCTCAAGAAGAATTGGAGTCCTTGGCTCGTACGGAAGGCTATAAAAAAGTTTTGATGACCTCTGCTAAAGGTAGGCTCAATATTAATCTTTTTGTTGAATACCTTCATGAGCTTGCTGTGGAAAAACATGCTTTGGAGCGAATGAGTCTAACCATCCGTAAAATGCCGTTACATTCTCAATTACGCCAGGAGTTAGGGCAATTTATATTAAAAATCTCATCACTCCCTGAGGAAAAAGATCGAATTTCTATGGCAATTGCTGTAAATGAATTAATGGATGCGTTAAATTCCCCGGAGGTGGGGATTTCTGAAAAAATGTTGGCGATTAAAAGTTTTGAACAGAAATGCGCTACCACATTAGATCTGTCTGTTGGGAGGCTTAAAAAGACTCCCTCTTTCTTTAATACCACTGCCGATTTAACACCTATTACAGAGATAATAAGGGTTGCAATAGCCGAAACAATAGTTAACACCACCATTACAAATGCCAAACAGGCAGCACAGGAGGAAGTTGTGGCAATACCGCAACAGGGTGCTGAAGTATTATCTAGTCAAGAGCCACGAATCACCTTAGCTCTTTCATAATCAAAGGGGGTGTTCTGCTATCCCTTTGATTAGATATGTTTCTGCTTTATAAATCTACTGCGGGCCACTTACGGTAGGTAATAATCCTACAGCAGAAGAAGCTGTTTGAACTGGTTTAAATAATCTAAATCGTTGTTGGCTTATGGGTTGTGGGCCTTCTATTATTGAACCTACCAATTCTATGGCAGGAGTAGCATCCATTTTCACATCATTGTTAAGGATTAGAGTAGCACCTTGAAGGCATGGAATAACAAATTGCTCACACATAGGCCTGACGGTTTGAAGATATTGATCAATAACATCTTGTGGGGATCTTCCGCGCTGACTTGTATCTCGCTGAAAACGTCGGATAAAACACAAATCAAGTGATGTGTTGACGAATATAGTCGCATCAAATAATCGCTTAAGCTCTTCGGGGTGGAGAACTAAGATACCTTCAACAATGATAATTCGAGTTGGCTCTATTGTTAATGTTTCTGATCTTCGCGAAGAAGTCTCAAAATCATACAGAGGAATTTCAACTGATTCGCCTGATTTTAGCCGTCGCAAATGATCGGCTAATAATCCAAAATCGATACTGTTGGGGTGATCAAAATTAAATTCATGCCTTTGGGTCAACGGAAAATCACCTAAACCTTTATAATAATTATCGGAAGAAATAATAGTGCAATCTGCTCCATAATGCTCACACATTTTATGTGCAATAGTTGTTTTTCCAGAGCCTGATGCACCGGCCACACCGATTACGAATATTCTCATTTTAAGAACACCTTGTAAAAAAATGGGATTTTTACAGCAATATTAGTGAGCGTCAAGAAAAACAGAACACAGTAGCAGCAGTAAACTTCTATGATATGAAAACAGAGCAATATTGAAGAGAAGGTTAGGTTGACTTAAGATGTTCGATAATTCATAAGCTGTTTAATCATAAGGATTTAGGATGAAAAAAAGAAAGTTAGGGCAGGAAGGTTTAGAGGTTTCCGCATTAGGTTTGGGATGCATGGGTATGTCCTATGCGTATGGTCCGGCCGATCGAAGCGAATCAATACGGGTATTGGACAGAGCGTTTGAATTAGGCGTCAATTTTTTTGATACTGCTGAAGTGTATGGGCCATACACAAACGAGGAGTTAGTGGGTGATTGGCTAAAAAACCAATCCCGCGATGCAGTTGTTATTGCAACAAAATTTGGTTTTACATGGAATGCTGAAGGCTTTCCCAATGGTGTGAATAGCAAACCTGAACACATTAAGCAATCCATTGAAGGTTCACTTAAACGTTTGCAAACAGATTATATTGATTTGTATTACCAACATCGTCTGGATAAAGAAGTACCTATCGAAGATACGATAGGTGCACTTGCTGATTTAGTTAAAGCGGGAAAAGTTCGCTACATTGGCCTTTCTGAAGTAGGCCCCGGGATTATTCGTCGAGCACATTCCGTACATCCAATTAGCGCTCTGCAATCAGAATATTCCCTGTGGGATCGTAATGTCGAACTAAATATATTGCCTTTATTAGAGGAGCTGGGTATTGGCTTTGTCCCCTTTAGTCCCTTAGGCCGTGGTTTTTTCTCTGGCAAAATTCAGGGCACAAGCAAACTTGATAAAGGGGATTTCCGTCAAATGCTCGCGCGCTTTGATGAGGACAACCTACCACATAATTTTAAGTTGGTAGAGTTTTTGCAGGAATTAGCAAATAAAAATAATACTTCCCCTACCCAAATTGCTTTAGCGTGGTTATTAAGGCAAGGCGAAAATATCGTTCCTATTCCCGGCACGACAAAACTTTCGCATCTTGAAGATAATATAAAAGCAGTTAATTTGGCTCTTCCCCAGGGAGATTGGGATAAGCTCACCGAGTTTCTTGATTCGTTTACCTTTGCGGGAGAGCGTTATCCCGACGCGGTTTTAAAACTAGTTGATCGGACGCCCTAATAGCTTGTTATATTCCGTTCCTTCTTCCTAACTCTGGTAAGAGTAGTAATAAATAGCAGGATAGGAAGAGGAATGGATCCCATTTTACGCTTTTCTTTCAACCGTACTGACTTAATTCAGGACCTGGTCACCTTTTTGCATGGTAAAAGCCTACCCCTTGTCTATAATTTGTATTAAACGCCAAACAAAAAGGCAATAATATGGTTGAAAAATTTTCCAACCCTACACCACCGTCAATTTCTGCAATGGCAACTCAGCCATTTAAAGTGCGTGTTCAGGAAGAACTTCGGCGTTGTAGGGAAGAAATGTCTCATGAATTTGACCTGTCAAAATTAGAAGGGGTAGACATAGAGACATTAAAAAAAATATTGTCTTTTATCCCTATCCAGGTCACCAAACTTAATTTAAGTGGAAATTTTTTAGGACATTTAAGTCCACAACAGTTTAAAGGTCTTATAGAAGCTATTCCCAAGCATATTAGGTACCTTGATTTAAGCAATAATGTTTTAAACAAACTTCCTGCAAAATATCTCCTGACAATTTTTTCCCAAGCGGGGAACCTAAAAGAAATTGACGTAAAAGAGAATAATTTAAATTTACCCAGAAGTTCAGAAAAAACACCAGTAGTTTGGACGGGGCCTAATAAAAATAGAGGAATGGAATCTAGAACTTATCCATTTACAAGGAGAGTAAGTCAAAATCCTCAAAGGACAATTTCCCAATTATTCGACGATCTTAAAGATAATAATATAATTGGAGTAGATTTAACCGGTATTCAAAAATATACGCCAATCTCAAGTTTTCCTTTAGAGCGCATTCCCGAACACATACGTCATATTTCACTCCGTAATAATAATTTGGGCACTTTTTCTGATTGTGCCAACTTGCTAGGAAAGCTACATGAGGAAGTGACTTCTGTCGATTTAACCGGTAATAAACTTAATAATCTACGCGCTGAGCATTTTATGGCGGCTATGAAAAAATTGCCTACTAAATTAGAGTCTTTAAAATTAGATTTAGGGGATTTCGTTTATTCAACAAAAGAAACAAGCGACATTGTAAAGAACCTCCCAGCGAAATTAAAAACGCTTACCCTGCACATAAATAAGCAGCAAGATACTACTATTGCTGCAGTACGGATGGGCTCTATCTTTGAAGCTTTAAATCCTTGTGTAACTTCTATTGCCTTGGAAGGGGAGTCACTTTCTCATTTTAAGCCCAAAGAATTACTTGAGGCCTTTAGAAAAATCCCATCGACCGTCCAAAATCTTTACATTGATGATGTTCGTATACCCCTATCGCGGGAGTATGATAAACGTATGTTAGTTTTTGACGTATATTTATCGGATTTAAAAACAAAAGCTTTGCAGTTTGAAGATAAAGCAACTGCTATGAAAAAAGAGGGTAGGGAGAAAAAATATCACTGTTTTAAGGAAGCGGGCTTGGCGGCTAAGAAACTTTATACCGATCTTAGGCAGTATAAAGAAGATTTTATAAAATCTCCGCAAAGCAAGAAGAGCATGGAAATTTTCCGCGATAAATGTTTGGATAAAATTTATAAAGCGGAAAAAAGTGTTTTGGCTGATCACCGCGGTATAAAAGGAGTCTTGCTAGAAATAGTCCACACTCTGACTTTACTTTTTCTCCCTGGCATCATAGAAATTTTTTGTAGTAAAGCCGGTTTTTTTTCAGCTAAAACCGATTCAGCAAAAAAAATTGATGCCCTTAAAAAATCAGTTAATGACCTCAGTGATCCTGAAGAAGAAACTTATAGGCCAAAAGGTTTATAGTCTGTCCGATTCACCATTCCAATGCGCTTTACTATTTATCTCAAAATTTGCTGAATAGGAAATGTGCACTGAAATAAAGGGGAGTGGGTACTTACTTGACGAGTAGAAGAAGTCATTATTGATGGATAGTATAATAAACCTGTATTACGCAATTTAATACAGGTTTACTGAGTGCTTATTTAGAATTAGATTCCCAAAGTGCTAAATGTGCTCCAGTGGGATCAGTTATTATGGCAAATTTGCCCATTTCTCCTGCTTGGGTCACTTCTTTGATTTCTTTTGCGCCATGTTGTTTAGCTTTGTCTAGAAATGAATCAATGTCATCTACTAATATATAAGCCATCCAATGAGGAGGGATGTGACTTTGTTGCTCGGAAGGAATTTCCCAAATCCCTGCAAATCCTTGGTCGTTTGATTCTACAATTGTATACGTCATTTGATCCATTTTGTGATCTTTAAACTGCCAGCCAAATACTTTACTGTAAAAATCTTTTGCTTTTTTAACATCGGGAGTAGCCAGTTCATTCCAACAAAATTGTCCAACGGAGGGTTGTTGTGTCATAAAAATTCCTTTTTTCTTTAATAATTAAGGGCATTTGAAGCTTAGTTTTCTTTTTATTTTTAGTCAATTAAAGGTGAGTCTGCGTCTTCGTATCCACAGGTTTTAGAAAATTGGTTGTGTCGATGTGAATTAAACTGTCAAATTGTAATGGTAAGTGAGTTAAAAAATAGTGGCTGAACCGCTCGGTTTCAGGCCGGTAGATGACACCAATTGCTCTTTGTAAATGAGGGACATTTAAGAACTTTTCAAGTTTTGCATTTTGATTAAGATGTAATACAAAATTCTGGTGACAGGCATTGTGAAATAGTAGCTCATAGCTTCCAGGGCTACCGGGTAAGATTCTTTTTTGCTGCGGAGGTTCACCCCAGTTATTAGCCGCTGTGACTGTTCCTTGGTACGTTGAAAATCCTAAAGTATATACATTTTTATCATGCGTTTCTCGCAAAAGCTGGCCTAAGTTCACTTCTCCTTTTTGACCCATTTCCGTGGCTCTGGCATCTCCAACATGGGAATTGTGCGCCCATACTATTAATTTGGCAGGCTGATTCCGTCGCTTTTGTAAATGGTCTGCAATTACATTCACTGTTTCTGCCATATGTGTATCTCTAATATTCCACGTGGTAATATGGTCTTCAAGCAAGTTACGGTAATAATTTTCAGCGTTTTTAACCAGGCGTGCATTTTGCGTAGCAAAAAAGTATTCATCTTCAGCGCGTAAACCATCTGCTTTTATATACTTGAAAGCGTGATGCTGCATTTCTAATAGTTGCGTAACAACCTCGTCCAAACAAGATTTTTTGGGTTTTAAAGCGGAAAGATAACCATATAGTTGCGGGTCTACTTTTACATGGTCAAAGCAGGAGTAACGGTTAATCGCCCTTTGGGCGGCTACGGGATCTTTCTTTCTTAAAAACTCAATAACTGCTTCCATCGACGTATTCAAGCTGTATAAATCTAAGCCATAAAATCCTATTTTTTCCTGGGGCGGTAAAGAGTCATTGAATGTTCTTAATTTTTGCAAAAAAGCGACCATAGAGAGATTACGCCACATCCATGAAGGGAAACGTTTAAACACATTTAAAACCTCAGTAGCATTATTTATCGGGCTATTTCCTTGTAAGTAGCGGTGAACTTGATAAGCATCCGGCCAATCTCCTTCGATGGCAATGGCCATAAAACCATGTTTTTTAATTAATATTTCCGAAATTTCCATACGAATTTGATAAAATTCTTCTGTACCATGGGTCGCTTCCCCTATTAATACTATGGAGCAATCGCCAATTTGACGAATAATGCTCTTATAGGCACATGATACAGGTGCAAGGGGGATAATTTCTTCATTGATTATTTGAATGAGTTTTTGAGTGATTTGAGGTTCCATAAATCCCTTTATGTACTCAGTAGATTTATTTAAGTATGGCATTTTTTATTGTAAATACTGAGTAAAATAGATAGGAAAAGTGGTTATTTTTTTTACTAAAATGATATAATTGATATTTTTTCCTTGGGTATAAATATGACAAAAATAATTTCTGCTAGAAAAAAAGTTGCTCATGTAATTATGATGGGTGATAGCTTATCTGACCGCGGCACCTTAGAACGCAGAAAGCTTTTAGGGGTTATCCCTATGGTTGCTTTAGCAGGATTGCAAAGATATACCGCTTTAGGACGCTTTACCAATGGGTTAGCCTGGAGCGATTTATTTAGTGCGCATATGATTAATCGCTTTCTTATCGAGGAATTAGAAGAAAAGCAGCACAAAAAAGGCGATATGGATGTAGCCGATAGGGCTGACGATATTTTGACTCATAGAAGTAAAAAGAATAGAGAGGCAACCGAGTTTGATGAGATTCAGCAAAAGAAAGAGGAGCATTTTGGTTTAAGAGACGATGATATCGCTGATGGTATTATTAGTGACGATCTAAAAGTTCAACCATTTATTGAAGGTTCTTACACATTTGACAATGATTTATATGTTAAATACCAAGGGCGTGATTTTGTTCGTAATTATGATGAAGGTGGATTAACTGCAGATGATTATCGTAATTCCCCTACGCTTAATATCCCTCTTTGTGCCAGTCGTTGGATTCTTGCCAATTTAAAGCAAAAAAGAGAGGCTCTTTTAGCTTATGATGCCAAAAATGAAGTTTCTACCCATCATAAAAAACAAACGTTGGTAATGGAATGGTCGGGCGGAAATGATTTTATTACCGTTAATTCCAGGCCTAGCAAAGAAGTAGTTGAACGGGTATTAAAAGCAAGGATTGCGAACGTAGAAGCCTTGATAAAAAACGGTTATCGCCATTTTGTTTTGATTAATTTACCCGATTTGTCACTTACTCCCCGTTTCCAGGCAAAAAGTAAAGAAGAGCAGGAAAATGCCAGCCGCTGGTGTCAGTATTTTAATGAAAGGTTACAAGAAGAATGCCAACGTTTGCAAAAAACTTATGTACATTGCTCGACCAATGTTTTTGATGTGGCTTCTATTTTTAATAGGGTTTATCATAACCCTACTGCTTATGGTTTTGCTGCAGATAAACTTACAAAACCTTATACGCGCTCCCCTGATTTTCGAATTAACAAAGATCATACTTCCCCGTCTCAGGGGTATATGTTTTGGGATGATATCCATCCTACTATGGATATGCATGCCATTTTGGCTCAAGAGATCTCCCAGTACTGTGAAGAAAATTTTGATTTTGTAGCACCAAAAGAAGAAGCCGTGCAAAAAGAAGTATTACATATAGCCCCGGAAGCATTAAAGGCTGCTTTTATTACGGAATACGAAAAAACATTAAAAAGCGCTCTAAGTGGATGGTTCGGCATTTTTCGTAGAAGTAGAATTGATTATAAGAATGCTTCCCTGGTAGACATACTTCGCCATGCACTGGATAACCAAGGGCATCGCACAAGGGAGGTAATTACCAAACTGCAGTGGATTGATTCATTAGGTAATTTGAATTTAAATATACCTGCTTTGAAAAAAGCCAAAGGGGAACTGGATCGTGAGAGGGAGTTAAAAAGTTCTGCAGTAGGAGATTTACAACTTTAGAGCGGAAGCTGTTGAAGGGATTCTTCAACAGCTCTTTTAGCGCCAGCCAGCTGTTCTAATTGATCCAGTTCTTTCATGAAGTCTGCATTGGATGTGGTTTTGGTATCTTTTTGCAATTGAAGTTTGATGTATTCAATTTGTTTGTAATCAGGAATCCATACCCCCAGGCTACAAAACTCTAAAAGATAATCACAAAAATCTTTTATCAGGTAAGCGATTGAACCCACTAGTGTTGCTTTATTTCTAGCTACGGCTTTTTGTAGTAACCCAATTTGGTTATGTAATAATTGTATAGGGAATTCTAAAGAAAAGGAGGGCAAGGTATTAATTGCTGTCCAAGCTTCAAAAACGGCCTTATAAGCCTGGGCTAATTTCATCAATTTCTGCGAATAATCGTTTTCAATAGATCTGGAACCTACTATCTCTGCCAAGGTAATTAAATGGGTTTTGCACTCCTGGCTATTATCAAATATTTTATCAAGCTCTTTTATGACTGCGGAAGTATTTAATTTCTGGATAAGGGGCAATGCTTCAGCCATTATTCGATAAGAGACTAATTCTCCTTTTTTCCTGGCAATGCTAAATCTAATTTTTTCTAATTGTGCCATGACATTACCTTTAAGAACTCTGTCGTATTCGTTCTCCAGATTGGTCGAGGAGTGCAATTCTCTACGATTTTTTCTCAATAGTTCGCGTAATCTAATATTAACTGGGACAAAGCGTAACAGATTCCTATCGTAATCATACTCTTCCCCAAATTTCTTACGTACTTCTTCATAATCTTGATCCATGGCTCTCGCATAGTTTAAACATAACAACTCCATGGTGACGGAGGAAGTAAGTAAATATGGTTTATTTTGGGAAATACGGTCTTTTAACCAATAGGTAAGGATTTCATCAATTTCATTGTTGTTGGAGCAACCTTTAATAGCGATGGAAGATTCCATTTTATTTAATTGCTGTATGCGGATTGCGACCCGCCCCGGGTTCGGTTGATACCCCTCTTCATTTAAACAACGCATGCCATTAGCTAGTGAGTAGGGCCCACACGAGGAATAATCTTCTTGTTTCCATGAAAAAGGGTAAATTTCAGATTCTATTTCCGCTTGCGGGTACACTTTCAGCAATAAAATTTTCAAGCGGCTTACCTCTGCTTTAATTGCCGAGTCGAGAGTTATGTAAAGATTGGTAAATTTATTGGAATCGGTAAAAGAAATTTTTATGTGGGCTTTTCCAGCTTTTTGCGAAACTTGAATAGCGACTGAAGTCCAATGGTCGCCGTCACAATTAAGAGGCAGCAAAATCTTCAAGGGAAAAATGTCCTTTTTTTGAATTAAATGTCTTTCTGCCAGCTTTGTTTTATAGACTTTTTCAGAGACCAGAAATAAATGGTGTGGTGATTCACTTTCCCATGCTTTGCCCACTGCGTTCAGTTGAGCGGTTGTATACCAATAGTTAGGTATTACTGTTCGTAATTCGGAAAGTAAAGGCATTATTTCATATTAATTATAAAAGCTTTAGTATTTGGCTACCGCATCACTTGCCGGAAAAGTTTCCTCCAAGGCTTCATCTAGCAACTTATCCGTATGAACTTTCTTGGCTTTTTTTGTTTGGTTTGGATGCGATTTGGAGCTTTTCTTATTTTTTATTTTATCCATTATATCCTCCATGGCTTATTAATTCTACTATAAGTATAGTAATTTTGCTTAGTGTGCGTTTAATCTCAGGACTTGCGCAAAACGTCGATCGCTTCGTTAAAAATGATTTTAATTCGGTCATTTAGTTAATCTAAACTCTCTTATTAAAATCATCGACGTTTTGCGTAAGTCCTGCTCTGTCACACGCTATTCGCTTTATTGTAATTTTAAAATTTATTTTATATACACATTCTGATATAATTTTTAACATCTCGGGTGGGGGTTGTTATGTTTATTATCACTATGTTCAAACAAATGAGGGCAGAAAAAGAAGCTTCCTATGTTGAGCAAAATTATCCTGCTGAGGAAGGTTATTTCACCAGATATCCATCTCATTACGATTTTTTCAATGATGTTGGTTCGCTTTTTCTTAAAATGTGGGATTGTTTTTTGGGAAGTGTTTTAAAGTTATTACTGACCATAAAAAGCATAATGTTTGCCTTGGGTTCCCTTTTAATTTTAAACTTGCCTAGCTTCGCCAACAATACTGGCTCGGCACTTTATCATGGGATGAATACGTTATATTTACTATCCAGTATTTTTGTAGATAGTGTTCTAAAACTTATTTCCATTGGTACACGAACTACAGCAACTATTTTTACTCGAAGCGAAGTTCCTCTTTTAAACGAGGAGAGCGAACCGGAACCTCCCTACGTCCCTACTTCGGTGTGAAAAACGGTAGAATTTTGACAGTTCTTTATTCTGTGTCCAAGCTATAAAAATAAGACAATGAAAATTGTCCAAAAAATAATGAGTTTTGGACTAGGCATGAAAAATCAATTTTTTTTAATACTCAAGTGGATTGAAGGTAGAAACCTCTCATCACTGTGGAGAAGACTTTCTTCACCGACAAAACCTGCTTTAGCTTTCCAAAATGTATATAAAGGTTTTACTATTCTTGAGTTATTAATTGTCATTTCCCTAATCTCATTAATTATTGGTTTCACTGTCGCTTCTTATCAAGAATCCAATAAACGGTCTCAAATCCAGCGAGCGATTGAGGATATTAAAGAGATAGAGCTGGCCATTGAAAATTTTTACATGGAATTTGGTCACAAATACCCAGCAGACTTACTTGCGATTGGAGCCAATAATAAGTTAGACCCATGGGGCAAGCCTTACCAATATTTAGATATTTCCAGTCTTCCAGATAGGTCATTGGATTCTCGAGTAAGAAAAGATAAAAACTTATATCCTATAAATTCAGACTATGATCTATATAGTATGGGAGAAGACGGTAAAACAGCCGCTTCTTTAGGGGCTACGGAAAGCCAAGACGATGTTGTTAGAGCTAATAATGGTGGTTATATAGGACTTGGATCTGAGTATTAAGAACTGAAAGCGAGGGAGCATGCGTCTTGAATGGAAATTCTTTCAGAGCAAAGTAGCTCATCGTATCTTTTATCTCTTTATTCTTTCCGCACTCATTCCGATTATCTTTTTAGCTATTTTTTTAGTTTTACAATTGAATCGCCAGTTGACCTTTAATAGCCAAGTTCAAGTTCGACAGGATGTTAAAAATGCCGGCATGGCCGTCATTGGACGCTTATCTAATCTAGATAAGCAGTTAAATTTATTAGGAAAAGCATTAATTTTTATTAACGGTAAAGATTTTATAAAATCCACAGAAAATTTAGAGGATTTAGCTACCGACTTCAAAGCCTTAAGTATTATCGCAAAAAATGGAAAAGCTCTTTCTTTGCACGGTCCAGCCTTATTTTTGCCCCCCAATTTGCCAACTTCTCCAGGCGATAGTTCGCTTTCAATAGTGAGGGAGGAAACGAGTAAAACGAATAGGTTTTTTATTACCCATAAAATGAATAAAGAGGTATTTTTAGTCGGAGAAATTAACCAAGATTTATTATGGGATTTTAATTTAACTAACCAGAGTCTTCTATGGGTTCTTGATACAAATAATAACGTTATATATAGCACTAGCGTTTCTCCTATTCCCAGTCCTTTTCTTGTTGAAAAATTAAAATCTGATACCGGAGTTTTTTCTTGGAAACTACAAAATAAAGAATTTATTGGGGCTTATTGGAGCTTATTTTTACGCTTTAGATTCCACAGTACTAACTGGGTAATTATTCTTGCTGAGCCAGAGTCTAATCTGTTCTCACAAATAAAAAACCTGTATAAAATTTTGCTTCCTACCATATTCTTTGCTTTTTTAGTCAGTATGTTATTGAGTCAATCTCAAATTCGCCGTTATTTGATTCCTTTAGAGCAGTTGCGTAACGCTACCCGCCGTATTGCCAGTAGAGATTTTTCCACACCGGTAACAGTTAAAAGCGGAGATGAATTCGAAGAGTTGGGGGATGCCTTTAACCGTATGGCTAAACATTTAAGACAACAATTTCGGACATTATCATTGCTCTCGGTATTGGATCAGAGCATTTTAAAAAACGAAGATGGGGAAAAAGTTTTAAATCTTATTTTTGCCAGTTTAAAAGAATTAGTGGATTATGATCTACTTATTTTAGGTTCTTTTAAAAGGAATAACAAAATAGATTTACGGGTACTGACAGGTGAAAATAGTAATGAAATACTAAAAGTAGTAGAAATTAAAAAGGAAGAATATAAAAATTTGCAATATTCAAGGGAAATAACTCTTAATCTTAATGTTGTCGATGCCCCCGCTTATTTAAGTTTCGTTAAAGAATACGGAATCCGGTATTTAATTATCTTCCCTATCTTACATAAAAATGATCCTGCCGCCATGATTGTACTAGGTTTTAATCATATAGATTCTCTAAATGACTGCAATACAGAAGAGCTACATGATATTTTTTATCGAGCAGCGGTTGCGTTTACCCACGCCGAATGGGAAGAACGGCTCTATTACCAAGCGCATTATGATGATTTAACGGGCTTACCGAATCGTTTGGTACTAAGAGACCAGTTACATAGAGCTTTAATACGTAACGTAGAAGCACGCCACCATTGCGTATTAATGTTCCTGGACTTGGATAATTTCAAGGATATTAATGATACGTTAGGACATAGCGTTGGAGACAATTTCCTCTATTCAGTTGCACAAACCATGCAAAATGCAATCGGTCATAATGGTTTAATCGCCCGTATAGGTGGTGATGAATTTACTATTTTACTGACAGATATACCGCGTGCGGATTTGGCGCACAAAAAAGCGATTAGCGCTGCTGATAAATTGTTAAAGGTCTTTGCCAAACCATATAATGTTAAGGGCGCGGAGTTTCATGTTACTGCAAGTATTGGAATTGTCATTGCCCCCGAGGACTCTAATAACAGTGATGAAATCATTAAATTCGCTGATATGTCGATGTATAAAGCGAAAGAAAGTGGTAAAAATCGCTATGTATTTTTCTCCAGTGCTTTGGAAAAAATCGTACGCGAACGTAATCGCATGTTACAAGAGCTATATACTGCGTTAACAGAAGAACAATTTAGGATTTATTTTCAACCAAAAATAAATTGTGAAAATTTTTCTTTAGTCGGGGCTGAAGTTCTACTACGCTGGGAGCATCCAACGCTCGGATTATTGCTTCCTGATTATTTTTTACCTTTGACTGAAGAGTCGAATCTGATTATCCCTTTGGGTGAGTGGGTAATTCATGAGGCCTGTAGGCAAGTAAAAGAGTGGGAGAAACAAAATTTATCAGTGCCGCCCATAGCTATAAATATTGCCGCAAAACAGTTTACCCAAGAAAACCTGGTGAGTCAGATAACTAAAATAATTGAGACTACACAAGTCAATCCGCAAAATCTTGAGTTTGAAATAACCGAAAGTTCCTTGATTGGTAACTTATCAGAAACCATTTCCATTTTAAATCAGATTCATCATCTGGGAAGTCGTATTTCTATAGATGATTTCGGTACAGGCTACTCTTCCATGCGCTATTTACAAATGTTGCCGCTAGACAATATGAAAATCGATAGAGTCTTTATTCAAGGGCTACCGGGTGACAAAAGGAATTTAAGTATTATCAAAGCCATTGTTAACCTGGCAAAAAATACAGGGTTGGTATTAATTGCTGAAGGAATTGAAACTAAAATGCAGTCAGAATTATTACATGAACTAGATTGCGTGATCCAGCAAGGTTTCTATTTTAGCGAGCCGCTACCGGCTAAACTTTTTGCGAAAAGATATCTAAAGCCGCTAAGTTCATAATAAAAATTTCTAGATGCCTATTGCGCACTGCGTAACTACTGTGACAGCTTACCAAGGAGTAGTGCTGCAACAGCCAATAATGGTCACATTGCGCATGGTACTACCACAGGCGTCGCATCCGCTATTAAACCCACAGCTACTTAAAAGCACGCTAAATAAGATTAATGAGAGTATTTTTTTCATTTTTTCTTCTCCCTTCCTGCCGTCTTTTGTACACTATGATACTTTTAAAAAATTACATCTGAGAGTGTCTAGTATTTATATCCAAGAATCGAATCGTTCAAAACCTAGCATTTTGAAGTATCTTGGGTATTATATCGGCAGCTGTTGCCCAAACTGTAATTTTTCACTATGCATCACTATCAAGATTTAATAAAGCTTTTCAATACCTGCTTTGCAAAAACTCATAATACGCGTTTGGTGAAAGGTGGAGAAGAGCCGCTTTATATGCCAGCGAATGAAAATTGTGCGTATCATTCTATAATTTTTGCCCATGGGTTTTTTAGTAGTGCGCTTCATGAGTGCGCCCATTGGTTTATCGCCGGTGAAGAAAGAAGAAAGCTCATAGATTATGGTTATTGGTATGTACCTGATGGTCGGAGTAAAGAGCAACAAGCCTTATTTCAAGTTGTGGAAGTAAAACCCCAGGCATTAGAGTGGCTTTTATCAAAAGCGGCAAAATTTCCTTTTCAGTTTAGTGTCGACAACCTTGACGGGGAAGAATGGGATACAGAAAGCTTTAAAACTGCAGTAAAAGAGCAAGTATCTATTTATGAACAAGAAGGATTACCTCCCCGGGCGCAAATATTTCATGCGGCATTAAGAGAATTTTACAAATAGATTAAAATTTTCTTCTCTTTAGGAACTATACTTAAAAAGGGTAGAGCGATCCGGATTTAAGGGAGATTGGAAATGAGAAAGCTCAGAATGTTCGCGATGGTGTTCTCTACGATATGCCTCGGTTTAGCTGGCTTTTTCCAGGTAGAAGTGGTTTATGCATATGTACCTAATAAAAGTACTGATGTAACCTTCACACATACCATTGACTTATATAGAGCTCCTTCCTTTTCTTCTCCCCGAGTTGGAGTTAATACAGGGCACCCCATTGAGATAGATCATGATTTAACCATTCATAATCTACAGCCCTCTTTGGATAAAAATGTAAATGCAGGCCATGGAACCAGTGTAAATTCTGAATATTAAAATGAAACCAGAAATTGCAATTATTGGTGTAGGGTATGTAGGTTTGGAACTCGTATTAGCTTTCGCTAAGGCTAAAGTCAAAGTTTACGGTTATGATATTGATGAAAACCGCATTCGTTCCTTGCGAGCCACAAAAAAAAATGCGTTTCTTTTATTTACGCATTCTAAAGAAGACATTAAAAATGTTAATTATTTTATCATTGCTGTTCCAACGACCTTAAATGACCATCACATTCCGGATTTATTACCCATTAAAAATGCGAGTAGATTAATCGGTTCTCTATTGAAGAAAGGAGATACCGTTATCATAGAGTCGTCTTTATTTCCCGGAGCTACAGAGGAGATAGTTATTCCTCTTTTAGAGGAAGGGAGTGGTTTAAAAAGTGGGGAAGATTTTTTTGTGGGGTTTTCTCCAGAAAGATTAGATCCAGGTTCCTCACATAGTAGCTTAGAAAACTCAGTGAAAGTGTATGCTGGCCAAAATGATATTGCTGCTAAAAAAATAGAAGAATTATACCAAAAATTACCTATAAAACTTTATAAAGTGTCTTCTTTGAAAAGCGCAGAAGCGTGTAAATTGATCGAAAATATTCAAAGAGATGTAAATATTGCTTTGATGAATGAATACGCCATGCTTTTAAATAAAATGGGAATCCCCTCATCAGAGGTTTTTAACGCAGCTGCAACCAAATGGAATTTTCTAAGTTATAAACCGGGACTCGTGGGCGGATATTGTATTCCAATTAATCCCTATTATTTATTATATCAGGCAAATAAATATGGTATTGATGCCAATTTAATTAGAACAGCCCGCCAAGTAAATGAAAATTTTATTTACTTTATACTGCACGTTTTATTAAAGCTTTTAAATAATAGCCATCTATCTCTAAAACAGTCAAAAGTAGCTATTTTGGGTCTTAGTTATAAACCCGATATTTCGGAAACGCGATTTAGCTTGGCGCTAAGTCTTTATTATTTATTAGTGGACTATGGCTTTACTGTATTTCCTATTGATCCCTGCGTAGATAAACATTCACTACCTTTTGAACTATGTACTATCGACAGCATACCTTCTTGTGATGCTATTTTGGTTTTACAAGAGCATGCAGTTTTTAAA
Organism: Legionella adelaidensis; assembly: GCF_900637865.1. Classification (NCBI taxonomy): domain Bacteria; kingdom Pseudomonadati; phylum Pseudomonadota; class Gammaproteobacteria; order Legionellales; family Legionellaceae; genus Legionella; species Legionella adelaidensis. The sequence goes on along the minus strand of NZ_LR134418.1, from coordinate 324,198 downwards.
GAGTGGGGAATTGAAAAAATAACAAAAAAATTAAATTATTCTGGGATTTTTATGGATATTCCAGGCATATTTATAAATGGAAAAAAATACCGTGAGTTTTGCTACTGGAGCTTATAGATGCGTATTCTTATTACAGGCGGCGCTGGTTTCATTGGTTCAAATTTAGCTAATTATCATTTAAAAAAAAATGATGAAGTAATAGTAATAGATGACCTTTCCACGGGTACTAAAAGTAATATTGCTGCTTTCGAAAACCATAAAAACTTCACCTTTCATCATCAAGACCTAACCATCTGGCAAAGTTTAGGGGATGTATTAGAAAAAGTGGACCGTATTTATCATTTGGCTGCAATGGTAGGGATGTTTAATGTTATTGAACACCCAATTAAAACATTAAAGGTAAATATAAACGCAACTATGCGTTTATATGATTTGCTGATAGCAAAAAAATTAAGTCCTACAGTGATTTTTGCTTCAACTTCCGAAGTATATGGTAATCAATATCAAGAAATTGCGGAGGCATGTGCCCTTTTTACTGAAAGCACAGAGAAGACGCAAGCTTCCTATGCGGTAAGTAAAATGGCAGGAGAAGTAATAGGTTTGTCCTATTATGAATCGAGTCAAATCCCCTGCATTGTATTACGAATTTTTAATACCATTGGTATGAATCAGTCTCCGGCTTATGGTATGGTAGTTCCCAGATTCATTAATCAAGCTTTGAAAAATCAAGATATAACCGTTTTTGGGGATGGACAGCAAAAAAGATCGTTTTGCGACGTAAGAGACCTGATACGTCTGATGGTGGGGATAGCAGATATACCGGCTGCTGCGGGAAAAATATTTAATTGTGGGCAAAAGCAAGCTATTTCCATAATGAACTTGGCTCATTTAATAAAAGAAATAGCTGGGAGTACTTCTAAAATTGTTTGCGTTCCTTTTGAAGAAGTATACTCAAACGAGTATATATATATTGAAAATCGCGTGCCAAATTTAGAGAAAATTTTAAATTTAATTAACTACTCCTATGAATGGACACTTGAAAAAACGTTAAAGGATTTAATTGATCATGCCAGGAAAACGTTATAGCTCATTATTTATCTTAGGGCTCACCATTTTTTATTCTTTTATGGCTTTAGCAGAGCCTCCTGCCTTACCTTATTTTGAAGCAACATTGTTTTCCGGTTTTGCAGATGTCAATGAACCCGATGAAGTTTGGAATTTATCCTCTCTTTATCTTTATAGAAAAAATGAATGGGGGGCATTTGGTGGGGCAGTAAATTATGCTAATCGGCTCGACCAGCAAGGAACTCAATTATATTTAAACGCGCAGCCGAAATTAAATACAGATACCTGGGTTGATCTCGGTTACGGGTATGCCAATACTCCCGAGTTATTTCCTGATAGAACCTACCAGCTGGAACTTTTTCATAAATTGACTCAAACATTTATTATTTCAGCCGGTGAAAGTTACAAAACGTTACCGCTTACTTATTTTAATACAGTAGATATTAGTGCCGGTAAGTATTGGAAGAACTATTATTTTGAATTAAAACCCTACCATTATATTCCTAAAAAAGGTCCCCACTCAACGTTGTGGCAAGGGAAGGCGCGTAGATATTTCGCTGATGAAGATCAATATATAGGCATTGTTTTAGCATACGGTACCTCCCCGGATCTGTTTGATTTACTCACAGTTAATTTTATTAAAGTAAAAAATAGAATTTTCCTTGTTGAAGGACAACAGCCCCTTAATAAATATTTTTTAATATTGTATGGTGCGGGTCTTGAGTCACAGGAGTTTCCTTCTGGTTTCACGCGAAGGTTGGCAGACTTAAATATTGGGCTTAAGGCGAGGTTTGATCTATGAAATACCAACGTGCTTTAGGTTTTTTCTATTTATTCATCTTTCCCTTGTATTGTCAAAGTGCAATTCCTGGCTATGAAAAAACCAGGAATCTTACTTCTGGTTTTACTGTGGAGCAAAAAATTGTTTATATTTTTCTATTAATAGAGTTCACGTTAGTGACTGCAGTGATATTGGGAACTTATATTACCCGTTTTTTAGTACTGCATATTCATTCGCGTGAAAAAAAGCAGTTGCAAATAATTGAAAAATATTTTCAGGATAAAACAAACTATAAAACTCCTCCTTTTTTAACGAAGCCGGAATTATATATAAAATATTTTAAAAGGAGTGATGCCTTAACAGCACAAGAGAAGTCGGACTTTGTCGCCAATTATTTGATTAATAAGTTGCGTAAATTAGCCCGATCATATAATTGGGTAAACCGTTATAATTTAGTCGAAGCCTATCATTATTACATTGATCAGGGAGATGAAGGAAAAATCATTGCCTTAATAGATGATAAGCTTTCTATTGTGAGTTTGAACGCAATTCGCATTGGATGTACTTTAGAAAGTGATCGGATTGCAGAGAAAATCTTGCAAAAATTAGAAGGATTTGACCGCTTTACCCAAAAAATTTATATTGCCCAGCTGCATTATTCAGAGCATTTATTAAATTTTATCTATAATAAATTGCGTACGCCTGCGTATTCTCCCGTTAAATTCATTTGCTATCGCATTCTGCGGCAGATTGGTTTAGAGAAGAGATTTTATCCTTTTGCAATGAGAGATTTAGCGCATTTCCCAAGAGAAGGGAAAGTTGCAGTTATTCCTATTATTGCTTTGGCTGATCCGCATATGGGAAAAGCAGTTTTGTTACAACTGTTAAACGATAAGGATTGGCTGATACGCAATGCAGCGATTAAGGCACTGGGCAAGCTAAAGGATAAGGAGACCGTGCCAGCAATTGTCCCTTTTTTAAATGATCCTATTCTCTGGGTTAGAGTAAATGCTGCCAAGGCATTAGTGAATTTTAAAGAAGAGAAAGAAGTTCTTATAGGTAATGAATTATTACAACATACAGCCTGGCCTCATTTGGCAGGATATTTCATTGATTTTGAAAAACTGCGAGAAAATGCATGATTGAGATAATTACTTTCTTAAATTATTGTATTCTGATTTTTTTTATATTTTCGGCGATTATTTATACCACTATTTTAGTTGGGTCTTTAAGTGGAATAGTAGAGTTTTTTCAACGTACTAAAGAGACTAATATTTATTCATTGTTACCCGAGAAGCTCCCTCCAGTAACTATTATTACTGCTATTTATAATGAAGAAAAATTTGTAATCCAGAATATATTGAGTTCATTAAATTCGGATTATAAAAATCTTTATATCCTTTTAGTAAATGATGGGTCAACCGATAAAACGCTAGAGATTTTAATCAAACAATTTGAAATGATAGAGCAGCCTTATCATTTTCAACCTAAAATCCCTTCATCAAAACCTAGGGCTCTATATATTTCTAAAATCCATCCGCATTTAATGCTCATCGATAAGCCTAATTCAGGTGTAGGAGACTCTTTAAACGTTGCTTTAAATATTTGTTTTACTCCTTATTTTGTTACCATAGATGCTGATTCCATTATTCACGAAAAAGCAGTCTCAGAAATGCTGTATGAGATATTAGCATACCCCTATGCGGTAGCTGTAGGCGGAGGTGTTTATATTTTAAATGCGTGTGCAGTAAAAAATGGCCAAGTAGTAGATTCCAGAATGCCTCATAAATTAGTTCCTGCCTTACAAAGCCTCGAATATATGCGCTCTCATTTATTTAATCGAACAGGCTGGAATCATTTCGGAGCTACAATGAGTTACTCAGGCACAGCAACCTTATTAAAATTGGAAGAGGTTTTAAATATTAAAGGGTATGATCGTCATAATTTTGCCCAAGATACGGAAATTATTTTACGGTTACATTACCACTTACACCGCGAAAAAAAAACCTATGCCATTTTATTTAACCCTTCTGCCACCGTATGGACAGATGTGCCCGCTACTTTACGCGAGTTTGGAATACAACGCGATCGTTGGCAACGTGGTATTTTAAGAAGTGTAATACGATATTGGAGAATGTTTCTAAATCCCCGTTTTGGAATTCAAGGGCTGTTTTCTTACCCTACTTATGTATTGTTGGAAGCTGTAGCGCCGTTAGTTGAGTGCTTGGCTTATGTAACTGTAACAGCAGCGTATCTCTTAGGCATATTAAATACTACTTCAGCAATTTTATACATCTTACTCGCATGGGGTTTTACAAGCTATCTTACTTTTTCCAATATGCTAATGAATATTATTACTTTCAATCGGTATCGAAAGATAAATGATATTGTATGGATGGTTTTTTTAGTATTTATTGAAATGTTTGGGTTTAGACAGTACCACACCCTGGTTAAAGTCTGGGGAACGTTTCATTACTATTTTAATCGCCTAAGAGGAAAATCTTTGTAATGGCTAAATATATCATAACAGGTGGTTGTGGATTTATTGGTTCGCATTTAACAAAAAAATTGTTGGATTCCGGGCATGAAGTTATCGTTATTGATGACTTATCCAACGGCAAAAAACGGTTTTCCCAGGCAGAATATGTAATCGAGAGCATTGAGTTTTTTTCAAAGATAAGAAAATTTTTTATTGACTGTGATGCATGTTTTCATTTGGCTGCGATTCCAACGGTTGAAATTTCTTTCGAAGATTGGATGCCGGTTCATCGAGTAAACTTACAAGGTTCTTTAAATGTATTTAGGGCGGCGATGGAAGCAGGTAATATCCCTGTAATTTATGCCTCTTCCTGTGGTGTTTACGGAGACACTACGGCATTACCTTTACGTGAAGATTTATTTATAAATCCTCTCTCTTCGTATGGATGTGACAAGTATTCGGCAGAATTAAATGCCTTCTTTTTAAATAGAATATATGGTTTACCCAGCATAGGACTTCGATTTTTTAATGTGTATGGCCCTGGACAACCTCCTAATTCACCTTATTCAGGAGTCATAACGCGGTTTATTACTCAAATGCTAAAAGAAGAACCCTTTATTATTTATGGGGATGGAGAGCAAACACGAGACTTTGTATTTGTGCAAGACATTGTTAATTCGTTATTACATGCTATAAAAATAGTAGAAGATAAGGCTGAAGTGATTAATATTTGCACGGGAATTCCTACTACAATTAATCAATTAGCTAGTAAAATTGCGGAACTAACGCATAAAAAAAATAAAACACAATGGGATCCTCCTCGAGTTTTTGATGTAAGAAATTCCTGGGGAAGTACTGAAAAAATGAAAAAGAAGGGATTTAAAACGGAAATATTGTTAGATCAAGGGTTACGGGAAACCATTCATTTTTTTCAGCATGAAAAATAACAGGGAGTGAAAATGGCAGCAAAGGAGAAAAAGCTTTCACAAAATATTGGAGCAGTTTCCAAGCCTGCAGAGCCCTTATTTGAGTCACTGATACAAAAAAACGTTAATGATAGTATCACTTCGTTTGAAGATGCCATTTCAGAAGAGAATCCAAGAAAAAGAGCGGATTATTTAGACCGGATTTTTAGAGCTAATTTGGGAAGAATGACTACGGGTTTGTCTCCTGCCGCTTTATTAATTGCATTTACTGATTGGGTAGCGCAGTTGAGCTTATCCCCCAATAGACGCCTGGAGCTTTTAAGATATGGTTGGGAGAAATGGTTTAAATTGTTTACTAATTGCTTGGAGTATCTGCTAAAAAGAGATCCTTGTTGTTTTGAGATAACAGATAAACGATTTAAATCACGGTTTACTGAAGAGCATTGGCAAAAATGGCCTTATTGCTTGGTAGCCCAAACCTATCTATCCCTGGAGAACTGCTGGGAGGAGGCAACTTCAATTCGTGGCGTCGCTAAGGATCATAAGGAATTAGTGTCTTTTATAGGGTATCAATGGTTAAATGCTTTTTCGCCGGAAAACAATTTTTTTATAAACCCTCGCTTTTGGGAAAAAACATGGGAAAGTAAGGGGAAAAATTTCATTGATGGGTGGAACAATTGGCAGAGTGATTTTTGGGAATACTTTGCAAATGAGAAAAAAGCGAATACGGAAGAGTTTATTGTAGGTAAAAATGTTGCAATTACTCCCGGAAAAGTAATTTATCAGAATGATTTAATCGAATTAATCCAGTACGAGCCGCAAACTGAAACTGTTTACCCAGAGCCTGTTTTAATTGTGCCTGCCTGGATTATGAAATATTACATCCTTGACCTTTCACCACATAATTCTATGGTCAATTATTTAGTTAAAAAGGGCCATACGGTCTTTATGATTTCATGGAAAAATCCTGATGCAAGTTATAGAGATTACCGTTTTGTAGATTATTTAAAAGGTGGCGTTATTGCAGCATTGGATGCGGTTTCAGCAATTACTAACGGTAAAAAAGTGCATGCAACCGGTTATTGCATCGGTGGAACAATTTTAAGCATCGCTGCTTCTTATTTATTGCGTAAAGATGATAATCGTTTAAAAACTATCACTTTATTTGCGGCGCAAACGGATTTCGAAGAAGCTGGCGAATTAATGACTTTTATTGATGAAAATCAATTAAGTTATTTAGAAGATATCATGTTTTCTCAAGGATATTTACGTGGCGATCAAATGTCTTCCACTTTTGAGTTGCTGCGGCCTAAGGAATTAATATGGTCGGTAATAACCCAACGCTATTTACTGGGAGAGCGAGAAAAATTAACCGATTTGCTTGCCTGGAATAAAGATACAACGCGATTACCCTATAAAATGCATTCGGAGTATTTACGAGATATGCATTTAAACAATGATTTAATCGAGGGGGAATATACGATTGATGGAAAACCAATAACTATTGACGATATTAAACAACCTATGTTTGTGGTTGCTACGGAAAAGGATCATATCGCCCCGTGGAAATCCGTATACAAAATCCATCTATATTGTAACTCTACAGAAATAACGTTCGTTCTGGCAAACAAGGGCCATAACGGAGGCATAATTTCTGAACCGGGCCACCCCAAACGCAGTTTTCGTATTGGCAAAAAGAAACAATCGGCGCCTTACAAAGCCCCGGACACCTGGTTTAAAGATCACAAACCTCAAAAAGGTTCCTGGTGGCCAGTTTGGCATGAGTGGTTAGCGGAGAAATCGGGTAAAAAAATTGCACCGCCTACTATGGGTGCTCCAAGAAAAGGATACCCGGTTATTTGTGACGCCCCAGGAAAATATGTAAAGGAAACTTAATTCAATTATGGGAGCCATCAAGCGATCAACCTTTCTAAATGTAGGTTGGCGCCGCTAGGCCCAATTCATGTGCGCGATCCCTTGTTGGGCCTGCGGCGCCAACCTACAATTGCGTCATTTTAAAATGAGAGGATTCCTCAGGGCGCAGCGGAAGCAAGGTTTTCTTTGATCATTTTATTACAACAAATTCGGTATCCATAGTAATTTCAGCGCGCATTAATTTAGAAACAGGGCATCCTTCCTTCGCATTTTTAGCGGCTTTCTCAAAAGTTTCCTGGTTACTATTGGGTATCGTAGCCTTTACATGTAAGTGGATTCGTGGGATTGAAAAACCCTTTTCATCTTTTTGTAGTGTAACGGTTGCCGTCGTTTTTATTTCTTTCGCTTGTACCCCTAAGTTTTCTAGCTGCCCAGACAAAGCCATAGAAAAACAGCCGGCATGTGCTGCAGCAATTAATTCTTCAGGATTGGTATCTTTTCCTTCTTCAAGGCGCGAGTGAAATGAATAGGGTGTCTTGTTAAGCACCGTACTCTCGGTAGAAACTGTACCTTTTCCATTTTTTAAACCACCTTCCCAAATAGCTGAGCCTTTACGATCCATAATTTCTCCAAAAAATCCTTTAAATCAGAAGGATAGACTATTTTTGTGATCTTGCATACGATACTAGTTTATTAACAAGGAGCGTTTTATGAAATTTAAATTATTACTAAGTTTTAGTTTCTTATTAACATTACAAAGTACATGGGCTTGTACCGGCATCGAGTTAAAAACCGTTAATGGAACTTTTATCAACGGGAGAACTGTTGAGTTCGGGGAAGATCTCGATTTAAAGGGTATTGTTATACCCAGAAACTATCATTTTCATGGCACATTACCTGATGGCTCAGCCGGGTTAGATTATGTCTCTAAATATGCGGCCATAGGTGCGGGTACTTTCACTGAGAATGTAATTGTGGATGGTATCAATGAGCAAGGCGTTTCCGTAGGTGTGTTTTATTTTCCTGGATATGCCGGGTATACTCAGGTGGATGATAACAATCATACCAATGCCTTATCTCCTACAGAATTTCCCAATTGGATTTTAACGCAATTTTCTAGCGTGGAGGAGGTTAAAAATAACTTAAAAAATATTGTTATTGTTAATACTGCGCCTCCAGGATGGGGAAAAGTCCCCCCTTTTCATTTTGTTGTTTATGACAAATCGGGTAAGAGTATTGTTATTGAACCTATAATGGGAACTTTAAGGGTATATGATAACCCATTAGGCGTTATTACCAATTCGCCAACTTTTGATTGGCATTTAACCAATTTGTCGAATTTTGTTAATCTTTCACCTTTAAACGCGCCAACGAAGACGATTGATGGGATTCACATAGAACAACTAGGCCAAGGCTCGGGTTTATTAGGAATGCCTGGAGACTTTACACCACCTTCTCGTTTTATCCGTGCGGCTATTTTTTCAAAGACAGCTATTCCTGCAAAAACGAATGAACAAGCGGTGCAACAAGCTTTCCATATTTTAAATCAATTTGACATTCCGGTTGGTTCGGTTCGAGCCTCTGAAAACAAAAACATGATCGCAGAATATACGCTGGCAACCACGGTGAAAGACCCAGAAAATGGGAGTTATTATTTCCGCACATTTGATGATCAAACCATTCGTAAAGCAAGTTTAAAAAACTATGATTTAAATGCGAAAGAAATAAAACATTATAATATGAAAGGAAGGACTCCCGTGGTTGAAGTGAAGTAAACTGGTTCATCTACTTTCGAAATAACCAAAGAGACGCAGTATAAATTTCGCCCGGATGAACTATTTTAGATAATCCGGGACGAATGATTGGATTTAGGCTGTTGTTAATAACATCCCATCTAGCGAGTTGCTTTGTCCAGCTGTTGTTCTTTCTGGTAAGTTTATTTTGCTATCAACTCCGAAGAAGCTGCAAGTCTTTTGCCACATCGTGCGATTGTTTTGATATTCCTCATTCTTAGGCGTTCCAAAGAATAGATGGGATTGATTAGCGGTTTTGTATCCATCTAATGCCGCCTTTTTTACCTCTTCAGGAACAGGTTCCAGAGGGAGAGGCAATGTTTCAATCGGTAAGAGATGAAAACGCTTATTTATGCCAGCAAGAAACAATGTATACCCCAGATTAAAGAAAAGATCACTAGCAGGGTTGGCCGAGGGGATTGCTGAAAATAATATAAGTAAATAATTGAGAATAATTAGCCCGGGAGAAGGGTTCCCACGGTTTGAGAGATTTTGGGATAGTAGGTGGTTTTGATACACTGCAATACAGTTAATAAGAAAATTAAGACTATATAGAATATATGTTAGGCTTGGTAAGACAATAAACCCACTGGTTGTCCCTAATGTTAAGAGTAATCCCGTGCTAATCAGCCCTAAGAGGGTAGTGCTGTTTTGCAATCCTATATGCTTGGCTAAGGGTTTTACTATGTTATTAATAGGTGATGCAACTAAATCGAGTGTAAATCGGAGTGCATCAAGGGGTGTTGAGATCATGGAAATAAAAAAGCTTAAAGTATTATATTGATGAGCCAAGCTATATTCTGTCGCTGTTAAAAAAAATATAGAAACAGTATTTAAGACAGCTGCCAACCATTTAGCGGGTGACAGTAGTTTTCGAGTTGCAAGAACTGACCATAAATTACCATTACTTAATGCTTCACGGTACTGAAAGTCGTCCAGATATTCTTCCCCAAATAGCTCAATGACGTAATGGCGCCAATTTCGAATAAAATGCTGAGAAAAACGTTCATTACTCTGTTCATAAAAATAATTGGCACGGGCGGTAGTGAAATTTTCTTTATTTTTTTCAAATTCTCGATAAAAATTTAAAAAAATTGCATGGTTTTTGGCAAAAGCCACACGCCCAGCCTCTGTGCTTAATCCATTGTACATCCTGCACATTTCTTCAAATGTTTTTGAAATGCCTTCTTCCATAAGTAAATCAAAGGCAGTGTCCGGAATTTGGAAAGGTTGAGCCGGTACGTGAGTAAAAATTTCCTGACTAAAAGTTTGAGCGGATGATGGGTTAATTAATTCCTGATAAGCGTCATTTACTTCGTTAAACCAATTATCATTACCGCCTCTATCAGGATGAGCTTTTAGACACATCGCCCTCCATTGTTTACGAATAAAGGGAATTTGCTCTTCTTCTGGTATATTCGCAAGTGCTTCCGTGTCTATTTCAAGTTTCACCAATGAGGTAGGATTAAATTTATGAGCCATGGTGAGCCCTCTATAACTTAAAAAAACAAAATTTTATCACAATGAAAGTTAAATGAAAAACATGAGTGATTAAAAGTCACATAACAGCTTCATGTAAGACAAGATATGGGATCGTTAGTTTGTAACTTACATGCATTCCCATTTGGAGTCGTGAAGAATCGAATATACCTCATTGTCGCCTATCACCAAATGATCCAGTAGTTTGGCATCAACCAACGATAATGCTTCCTTTATTTTTTCTGTGATTTCTCTATCAAAAGAGCTGGCCTCTGAAACTCCCGAGGGATGGTTATGGGCAAGGATTACGGCGGCTGCATTTAGCTTTAATATACGGTCTAAAATAGGGCGGATGTGCACAACAGTTGCATTAATAGTACCGTTAAAGAGTTCTTCATAACTAATAATATGGTATTGCGTATCCAAAAAAATGGCAGCAAAAGTTTCATTCTTCTTGTCCCGAAGTTTACGTTTTAAATAAATGCATGCTTGCTGAGAATGAGTTAATTGATTTTCTTTCCTTAAATGAATGAAATCATTTCGTTTGCAGATTTCATGGGCTGCTTGTAACTGTACATATCGAACATTACCTAAGCCACTCACTTTTTTAAAGTGGGAGAGATCGGCGTTGAGAATAGCACGCAGATCACCAAACTGTTTAAGTAAATCTTCCGCAAGTTGTAAGCAAGTACGACCCTTGCTTCCAGAACTGATTAAAACTGCCAACAACTCCGCGTCTGATAGTTTTTCTGCTCCATATGCCAAGAGTTTCTCGCGAAGACGTATTTCGCGTTTATCAAAATTTTTCATATATGTCTCACCAGGGTTACTTTTTTGCAATTGCTTTTTGTGGTAGCGGATTATCAACTTTTCCATCTAAACCCAACCGGTTGCTCAAAGCCTAGCATTCTGAAATATCCACAAGATATTCCTTTATTGCGGGGTTTATGTTTTGATCGGAGTATTGTTTTGGACATTAAAACGTTAACTATGCAAGATTTTTCCAATAAAAAGATTTTATTAGGTGTTTGCGGCGGAATAGCCGCCTATAAATCCGCGTATTTAGTTCGAGAGCTAGTGAAACGTGGCGCTCTAGTACGGGTCGTCATGACAAGTTCCGCTCAGCAATTTATAACGCCGCTTACCTTTCAGGCGCTCAGTGGCAATGAAGTGCGGACAGAATTATTTGATCCGGCTGCAGAAAAGGCTATGGGACATATAGAATTGGCAAGATGGGCTGATTGTTTACTTATAGCGCCTGCGTCCGCCAATTGTATAGCTAAGCTAGCGAATGGATTAGCAGATGATTTATTGTCTACTCTCTATTTAGTCACTGAGGCTCCTGTTGTTCTTTGCCCAGCTATGAACCGCAGTATGTGGAATCACCCTGCTACTCAAGAAAATTGTGCCAAATTAAGAGAAAGAGGCGCGTTAATTTTAGGACCTGATGAGGGCTCACAGGCGTGTGGCGAAGTCGGGTTTGGAAGGCTTGCGGAAGTGGATTTCATTGTTAATGCGTTATACATGTTAAAAGTCCAGCCGGTGCTAAAAAAATTTCATGTCTTAATTACTGCCGGTCCTACAAGAGAAGAAATAGATCCTGTTCGGTTCATCAGTAATTTTAGCTCTGGAAAAATGGGGTTTGCTCTTGCGCAAGCTGCATCTTTGGCAGGAGCAGAGGTAACTTTAGTAAGTGGCCCCACTTCGCTGTGTCCTCCGCCGGGAGTGGATTTTGTACAAATTGAGACGGCTGAACAGATGTTAAAGTCAGTACAGGAAAAGATAAAAGAAAATACCATTTTTATCGCGGCGGCGGCTGTAGCTGATTACAAAGTGGAAAAAAGGCATCAAGAGAAGTTAAAAAAAGAAAAGGCGGAAATGCAACTGACTTTAGTTCCTACACCTGACGTTTTAGCTATTGTGGCTAAAAGCCGTCAAGCATGTTTTACCGTTGGTTTTGCGGCTGAAACGCAAGATCTTATTAAATATGCTACGGAAAAGCTAAAAAATAAAAACTTAAATATGATTGTGGCTAATACAGTAGGTAAAGGAAAAGGGTTTCATACGGATAATAATGAGGTGGTAATAATTACACCAAAGGGTAAAATAGCTCTACCTTTAAGCAATAAAGCATTTCTGGCTGCGCAAATTATTGAAATTATTGCGGCAAACATTGAGAATGCATAAATTTAGGACAGGAATACAATAATGGAAAGACCAATACAATTAAAAATTTTAGATTCACGAATTGGAGATACAATTCCTTTACCCACCTATGCTACTGAAGGAGCAGCCGGTATCGATTTGCGAGTTTGTATTGATGCACCTTTGCAAATTGCGCCGCAAGAGACAGTGTTATTACCAACTGGGTTATCAATTTATATTGCAGATTCAAATTTAGCGGCTGTTATTTTGCCGCGTTCCGGGCTAGGGCATAAGCACGGAATTGTGTTAGGAAATTTGGTGGGGCTCATTGATTCGGATTATCAGGGGGAGTTAAAAATTTCTTGTTGGAACCGCAATCAAGAGCATTTTACTATTAATCCCGGAGAACGTATTGCGCAGTTGGTTTTTTTACCTGTAGTACGAGCCGCTTTTTCCCTGGTTGATGATTTCGCACAAACTCAAAGAGGTGAGGGTGGTTTTGGTAGTTCGGGAAGACAGTAATGGTAGATGCGCGTAAATATAAACTAGTCAAAATAAAGCGAGATGTATTTAGGGCTTATGATATTCGCGGGGTTATTGATAAATCCTTTAGTGAAAATGAATATTATAGTATTGGTAAGGCCTTAAGTTATCGCTTAAAATCTTTAGGTCTCAACGAGATATTTATTGCACGTGACGGTCGGTTAACTAGCTTTGCCCTATCACAAGCTTTGCAAGAAGGATTTCTCGATAGCGGGATAGATGTGGTTAACTTAGGTGAGGTTCCCACCCCCGTTCTCTACTATGCCACGGCTACGCAGCCCATTCAGAGTGGCGTTATAGTCACTGGTAGTCATAATCCTTCGGAATATAACGGGATTAAAATGGTCCTTTCCGGGGTTACCTTGGCAAATGAAGATATTGATATTTTATATAATATTAATCAAAGTCAAGAGTGTATAAACGGTGTAGGAAAATACCAGGAGCGCAACATTATTCCTGAATACTGTGAAAGGATTGTTCAAGATACGTATTTAAAAAAGCCATATAAAATAGTAGTTGATTGCGGTAATGGTATAGCAGGCCCGATAGCACCCGTAGTCTTGGAAAAATTGGGTTGTGAGGTAATTCCTTTGTTTTGTGATGTGGATGGAAATTTCCCTAATCATCATCCTGACCCGACGGTAGAAACTAATTTATATGCCCTCAAAAACGCAATCAAAGAACACCAAGCCGATCTGGGTTTGGCCTTTGATGGCGATGCGGATCGATTAGGCGTAGTTACTAATGAAGGCCTTTTAATTTGGCCCGATAGATTAATGATGCTATACGCGCGTGATTTATTGCGAAAAAATCCAGGAGCTAATATTGTTTTTGACGTCAAATGTTCCAGTCATTTAGGAAAACTAATTGCGGATGAAGGCGGCAACCCGAAAATGTGTCCGACGGGTCATTCTATCGTCAAAAGCGTGATGAAAAAAGAAAACGCTGCTTTAGCCGGGGAAATGAGCGGGCATTTATTTTTTAAGGATAGGTGGTATGGATTTGATGATGCCTTGTATAGCGCCTGTCGATTGCTGGAAATTTTAAGTCAGTCACCAAAATCAGTGAGTGAGCAATTTAATGAAATCCCAGATAGTATAAATACGCCTGAAATTAAAATCTTGCTAGATGACGATAAAAAATTTCAGTTCATGAGTCGGTTTGTAGAAAAAGCAGTATTTGCCGAAGCAAAAATAATCTCTATTGATGGCTTGCGTGTTGAATTTGAGCACGGGTGGGGGTTAATTCGTGCTTCTAATACTACTCCTTGTCTGGTTGCACGATTTGAAGCAAGAGATGAAGTGACTCTTAAGGGTATTCAAAGTATTTTTAGAAATCAGTTGTTAGCCATTGATGAATCACTGTCTATTCCATTTTAATGTAGGGTTGGTGCCAGCGGCCTGATGAACCTCATTTTTAAAAAGCAAAAAAGATGCGCCAACCTACATGACTTTTTTAGCCGAGCAAGCAACCAAATTACCAATTGACTTATCCTCTTCTTCAAAGTTAGCCATTGTCCCAACTTGCGCAGTTAGGTTTTTTTTACTGTGTACAGCATAAGCGGTAAAGACGCTTGATCTTGTTTACGGCCTTCTACTTCTTCCTTGACTACTAACTCAAAGTTATTTTTTTGACATAATTTTTCAATGTATCCAGGCTCATGAGCAAAGCGGGCGGTGTTTTGTAATTTCCAGGGCCCTTCTTTACTTATTTCTATAGAAAAAATAAATATACCTTGAGGTAAAATATGATCGGCAATAGCTTGAAATAGAGGGTCCAAGTCGCCAAAATAAGGGAGAACATCCGCACTAACAATTAAATCGTACTTATTTTGCTCCTTCTCAAGGAAAGATAAAATATCTGTTTCTACTAAACGATCATAAATTCCCTTGTTTTTTGCTTCTTGTAACATTTTTGCAGCGATATCCACACCGGTTAATTTTTTACTGATTTCGCGTAAAACAATTCCTGTTAAGCCGGTGCCGCATCCCAAATCTAAAACATTCTCGCAATGTAGTATGTGTAATTTATGAAGAATTTTAGCGATATGTTGCGGTAACGTATATTTTAAAGCGTCCCTCATATGTTGATCATAATAAAGCGCGTAATTATTGAATAAATTATTAATATAATCCAAAGACACAGAGGTGTTTTTTTCTTTGCCAGTCAGAGCATTTAACATGAACTGGGTGGATGAATCGTTAGGATTTATAGCTAAAGCTTGTTCTAAGTAAAAAATAGCGGTTTCTTTTTGTTGTAAACGAATATAAATAGCCGCCAAATTATGTAAAGTAGCAAAATGCTTGGGGTTTTGTTCTAAAATTGTTTCAAAAAAAACAATGGCTTTTTGCAAATGACCTAAAGCCATTTCTGCCACCCCGGTGTTATATAAATATTCCACATTTTTGGGGTCGCCTTTTAATAAAACATCATAATGCATTAATGCATTTTCAAAGCGATCATGGTGAATAAATGTGGCTGCAAGGTTATTACGCGCAAAAATATTGTCATTATCCAACGCTAGTGCTTTGCTAAAGTAGTCGATAGCTAATTGAGACTGATTTGTTTTAAGGGCTACCACTCCCATATTGGTTAAAGCAGCAATATGCTCTTTATCGTGGGCCAATACTTTCTCAAAAGCAGCCTGTGCTTCCTCTAATTTATTTTCTTCTAAATAAAGTACGCCCAAATAAAAAAGAGCTTCCGTGTGCTCTGGGTATAAAGATAATACATTATGAAACTGTTTTTTTGCCGCATCCAAGGCATTATTTCGCAATAGTAATATGCCTAGGTTATTATGAGCTGCTACGAAATCAGGTTCAGCATTTACAGCAAAACGGTAGTGGTTTAA
Organism: Legionella adelaidensis; assembly: GCF_900637865.1. Classification (NCBI taxonomy): domain Bacteria; kingdom Pseudomonadati; phylum Pseudomonadota; class Gammaproteobacteria; order Legionellales; family Legionellaceae; genus Legionella; species Legionella adelaidensis. Next base: position 308,261 of record NZ_LR134418.1, on the reverse strand, counting down.
GGCTTCTTGAAATTTATTTTGCGAAGCATATAAAGTTCCCAAGTTATTATGCGCTTGGGCATAATCGGGTTTTAATGTAAGAGCGCGCAGGTAATGTTCGACTGCTTTCTCGAAGTTGGAAACATTTTTATAGGCATTGGCTAAATTATTATGGACGATAGGATTATCCGGCGTTATTTCTATCGCTTTGCATAAATAATGAATGGCCTCAGCCATATTCCCTTTTTGAGCATAAGTTAAGCCTAAAAAGTGCGCACTTTCACTATGCTTGGGATTGCTGTGTAGAATGTTTTTATATAGCGAAATTGCCTGGTCTAAATCTCCATGCCGCTGTAATTGAAAAGCTTGCTCAAATAAATTCTGGAGGTCTGCATTCATAGGTGCTCACTAGAGATCAAACGAGTGTAACTTGAATCGCAATTGTTGTAATGCGCGGGCCCTGTGACTTACCGTGTTTTTTATTTTTAGAGGCAGTTCGGCAACGGTACATTGATAGCCATTGATCAAAAAGACGGGGTCGTAACCAAAACCGCTACTACCTTTGGGTTCGTAAGTAATGCTGCCTTCTAGTTTTCCGGTAGTGATAAGAGGGGTAGGGTCTTCAGGGAATTGGACTATCACTATCGCGCAATAAAAGTAAGCTTCTCTGTTTTTTATATGGCGCATATTTTCAAGTAAAAGTTCAATATTTCTTTGCGGGTTGGCTTCTTTCCCCGCATAACGAGCGGAGTAAATTCCTGGTGCCCCGTCCAGGGCTTTCACTACTAATCCAGAATCGTCCGCTATGGCGGGTTTTTTTCCTAATGCACAGGCGTTTCTTGCTTTGCTAATGGCATTCTCAATAAAAGTGAGGCCGGTTTCTTCTACATCTGGAATGTTGAGTTCTTGCTGAGGTATACAATGAATAGGAGACAGTAATTCTTTAAGTTCTGCAATTTTTCCAGAGTTGCTAGTAGCTAAAATTAATTCTTCCACTAAATTTCCAGAGAGATTAAAAGTATCAGTTTATGTAAACGAGCTTAAGTTATCAATCAGGGAAATGGGGTCGGTACCAAAAGCCCAACAAATGATGTTGCAGGAAGGTGGGCCTTGCAGCCCATCTGCACGGCTTAATTAATTCCATGCTTCACAAAAACCATCTGATTCACACCCCATACTGTCTAATTTTACCTTCTCTCCACTTTTTACTTGTGAAAGGTTCTCTCTATCTTCTGGATGAACCATACAGCGAATTGTTTTTCCATCTTCTGTTTTAAAAGTGGCCGTGGTTTGTTTCTCAGTAGAAGAATCAGCGTAGGTTAGGGGGATACCTAAAAAAAACGTGAATAACAATGGAACTAATAATTTTGCCTTCATTTGATGCTCCAGCAAGTTATTTCAGTTTAAGTATAGTAATAATTAAAAGACTTATTTAATCGGAATGTGTTATTTATTCTCAATAACATTGTATCAGTCGAAAATAGGGTGGGCTTCGCCCAACCTATTATTTTAGAGAATGCATGAATTGATTATAGTGGTCCCAAGGTATTTGTTTTTGAATATTCTTATCTTCGGCTTTTATAGGGGTAAGAAGGCTAACTACTGCAAGCTTATTCTTCATATAAATTGAAGTGGCGACAATGGCACCTGCCGGATTGTTTGTACGATCAACTGAAATCGCTTGATAAGCCGGATAACCGTTTACTTTTAATCTTTTAGTGTTTACTAATTTTAGATTGGGTAATAATTTAGCTCTGTCCTTAATCATATAGACTTTAAAATATTCTATCGTTTCTTTATAGAAGCTGTTTGTATCGGTAATTGATGCGGGTACATCATACAGTTGAACAGAATAATTACCATGAGCCATCCAATAGCCTTGGCCCATAACAAAATCCACCACCCCCGGATTTTTATACGGATGGGTAACCATATCTGGAATCCATGTGGGTTTCATAATACTGAGAGTAGAATTGGGAAATTGATAACGCGTATCACTCGCAAAGCAATTTACTGACACTAAAATACTTAAGGCAATTGTAATTCTAATTAAACTGTTCAATGAAATTTCCTTGTTAAAATTTAAGCATAAATTCTAACATAGTTAGGTTCCCTGCGCAGAGGGAACAACTACCTTTTTCTTCTTAAGCTGTCTTTTTTCAAACCATGTTTGAATGATAACGTAAAAAGATGGTACAAAAACTACGGCTAAACAAGTGGAAGCCAACATACCGCTGGCTACAGCAATACCTATAGAGCGCCTCGCATTGGCCCCTGCGCCTGAGGCAAAAACCAAAGGCAGTACTCCCATGATAAAGGCAAAAGAGGTCATTAAAATGGGGCGAAACCGTGTTTTTGCACCTAAAACGGCTGCCTCTAAAATAGACCTGCCGTGCAATTCCCTGTGCTCTCTAGCCACCTCGACTATGAGAATAGCGTTTTTGGCTGCAAGGGCCAGCAATAATAGTAACCCAATTTGGGTGTACATGTTATTGGCTAAACCTAAAAGCAATAGAACCGAGGCCGTGCCGATTAACGCTAAAGGTACACTAAAAATAATAGCCCCGGGGGTAAACCAATTTTCATATTGCCCCGCTAAAATTAGATAGACTAGAACAATAGACATTAAGAAAATTAAATAACTTAAGTTCCCAGCCACTTTTTCTTGATAAGCGGTACTAGTCCATTCAAAAGAAATGCCTGCAGGGAGAAATTCTTTTGCCAATTGTTCCATGGCTGTAATTGCCTGCCCGGAACTATACCCTGTTCCGGCCATGCCGTTAATACTACTGGAAGGATAGAGATTATATAAAGATATAATTCCAGGGCCGACAGTTGGAGTAATGTCGGTTAATGTTCCCAAGGGTACCATCTGACCAGAATTGTTTTTAACATAAAAATTGCGCACATCATCAATAGTCATACGAGAGGAAGCGTCTGCTTGCACATAGACCTGAAAAACTTGACCAAATTTTGTAAATAAATTGACATAGGAAGAACCTAAGTAGGTTTGCAACGTATCAAAAGCATCTCCCAATGCCACTCCCACGGATTCTGCTTTTGTGCGATTAATAGGAGCTGAAACTTGGGGAACAAAAGCACGAAACGAAGTCATTAATTTTTGTACAACAGCAATTTGTAGTGAATTTTGAATTAATTGATCGGTAACATTTTGTAACTTTTGATAGTCGAAGGAGCCATCTTGTAACTCAACTTGCATTTGAAACCCCCCTGATAATCCCAGGCCTTGAATAGGGGGAGGAACTACAACTAATACTTTTGCATCAAGGGTCTTTGCAGCTATGTCATTTAATTTCGTATAGAGGGAAAGTAAATCTTCCCCTTTACCTCTTACGCTCCAATCTTTAAACATTACATACAACACTCCAGAGTTAGCCAAGCTTGCGTTATTGTCTAGTAATGAGATGCCGTCAATAGCGATAACATTTGCAATCCCACCTATCTTGGAAACTTCTTGGGTAAGATTATTAAGAACTTGATCCGTGCGATTAAGACTAGAACCGTCTGGTAATAAAACGCTTAATACTAAATAGCCCTGATCTTCAATAGGAATAAAGCCTGTTGGAATGCGTGCTATCCCAAAAATAGCGATAGCTACTAAAATGGCGCCAATTATTCCTGTTTTTTTACTTTTATGTACCAGGCGGTTAATAAAATTTACATACCTTTCTTCAATTGGGTTATATACTCTGTCGAAAGCGCGGAAAAAAACATTTTTAGGCTTGTTGGGATCAATAGGTCTAAGCCATAAAGCGCACTGGGTCGGTTTTAATGTCATCGCATTGATAGCGCTGATGAGGGCGGTAGAAGCAATTACCAAGGCAAATTGGGCATACATTGCGCCGGTCAGCCCTGGCATAAAACCAGCAGGAACAAATACTGCCATTAAGACAAGTGTGATACCCATAATTGGGCCAAAGAGCTCACGCATGGTTTCAATAGCTGCCTCTTTAGGCGGTATACCCCGCTCAATGTGTTGGCTTACCCCTTCTACAATCACAATGGCATCGTCGACAACAATTCCAATGGCTAGAACTAATGCGAAAAGAGTGAGCAGGTTTATGGAGTAACCCAGCATAAACATAGCAATAAAAGAGCCAATAATAGTAACCGGGACGGTAGTAGCAGGCACTAAGGTAGCGCGGAAATTTTGTAAGAACACTACGATAACCAATAGTACTAAAATTCCTGCTTCGAATAATGTTTTGTATACCTCCGTGACGGAAGCTTTAACGAAAACAGTAGTGTCAAAAGGAATAGAATACTTCAGCCCCGGTGGAAATTTCTTAGCCATTTTGTCCACCGTCTTACGGACTTCATTCGCAACTTGTAACGCATTGGCGCCGGGTAGTTGGAAAATACCAATAGCCGCAGCTGGCTTTCCATTTAATTTTGCTAGTTGGTTATAACTTGATGAACCTAACTCCACTCTACCTACATCTTTTATACGAATGATTTGAGCGCTACTGCTGGCATTGGCATTTTCATTCGGTTGTGTAGCTACTGTTTTAATAATAATGTTTTCAAATTGCTCAGGATTGGCTAATTGGCCCGGAACATTTACGGTAAATTGATAAGCAGGGTTACTGTTAGTCGGAGGGGCGGCAATTTGACCCGCAGAAATTTCTTTATTTTGATTACTGATGGCATTCAAAACATCTCTGGGATTTAAAGAATAAGCCAACATCTTCTTTGGATCGAGCCAAATACGCATGGCGTAATTTCCCGAGCCAAAAATAAGCACGTTCCCAACACCTGGTAAGCGCGCAAGCTCGTCTTGCATGTTGATGGTGGCATAGTTATTTAAAAATAAACCATCATATTGGTTGTTTTCCGCGGTTAATGTAATAAATTGCAGGATAGCGGTAGATTTTTGCTGCACTACGACCCCTTGCTGTTGGACAGATTGGGGTAGTTGTGCCATGGCTGCCTGTACGCGATTTTGAACCAGAACCTGGGCGAAATTGAGATCGGTGCCAATGTCAAATGTCACAATGAGAGTATAATTCCCCGTGTTGGTACTGGTAGATTGCATGTATAACATATTTTCTACGCCATTAACCTGCTGCTCAATAGGCAGGGCAACGGTATTAATTAAGGTTTTAGCATCCGCTCCGGGATAGTTAGTAGTTACTTGAATCGTAGGGGGAACAATCGCTGGGTACTGAGAAACGGGCAATATAAATATAATGATGAGTCCAAGAAAAACAAGAAGGAGCGCGATTACATTGGCTAAAACAGGTCTCTCAATGAAGAATTTTGAAATCATCGCGAAGCTCCACTACTCATAGTAGGAGTCACCTGTTTCCCAGGGGTTGCATTTTGTAGACCGCCAACAATGACCTTATCATTGGCTTTAAGGCCGCTAATTATCGCACGCATTCCTTGCTCAACGCTTCCCAGCGTAACTCTTTGTAGAACCACCACATTATTTTGATCAAGCAAATAAATATACGGGCCAATTTGATCATATAAAATGGCAGTGTCAGGTATGGTTAAATGAGGAGCCGGTTTACCGAGGGCAATACGTACCTGTACAAATAAGCCAGGAACTAAAGCATAGTCTTTGTTAGGCAGAACGCCGCGAAATTCCATAGTGCCTGTAGAAGAATTTAAGCCGGTATTAACAAAATCCAGTTTACCTTTATGGGGAAAGCCTTTTTCATTTTGCATTTGTACTGCCACATCAATTTTATTGATATCTGCGGCAGTAATTCCATGCTCTTTGGCAACTTTTCTAACGCGAAGCAAATCGAGTTCATTTAAGTTAAAATAAACATAGATAGGATTAATTTGCTCAATGGTAGCCAGATCAGTGGCCTTGCCATTTCCTACCAAATTACCCACATCAATTAAGTGGCGGCCTACCCGACCATTAAAAGGTGCTAAAACATGCGTATAACTATACGTAATCTTTGCGTTTTCTAAATTTGCTTCCGCTTTTTCTACTTCGGCTTGTGATTGCTGACTTTTTGCTAACCAAATTTGTACATTATTAAGAGAAGTGGCATTTTGTTTGAACATCTTTTGTTGGCGAGCATATTCAGCTTTGGCATAAGCCAGCTCTGCTTTTTGTGCAGCCAGAGTCGCTTCGGCTTCTTTAAGGCTTTGATAGTATGGCTCTGGTTCAATGACAAAAAGAAGATCGCCTTTTTTAACGATACTGCCATCTACGAAATTTATTTTTTCCAGATATCCTTCAACCCGACCTACCAGATCAACAGAGTTATAAGCAACGGTATTTCCAGTTTGGGTAATATATTCGGCCATTTCTTTCGTTACCGGTTTTTGAATACTTACTATGGCAGGTGGCAGGGCAACTTTTTTATTTTTATTGTGGTAATAATAAATGGCATAAACAAGTATAAACACCAGTAAAGCGATACCTATTATTTTCAGTTGTTGATTATTTCGTTTCATTCTTCATCACCAATTCGGTATAAAAAGTTCTTTCAGTAGGTCGCTATTGGTAGCAGGGGGCAAGTGATTTTGTTTCACAAGTAAATTTCCCCAATCTGTCCGTGCGGCCATTTCTGCTTTTATTTGGCCTGGTACCACATCATTGGGTCCACGAATTTGCCAGCCGCCGCCCAAAGAACGGTATAGCGCTATCATGAACCTTGAGATTTCCCCGCGGGCTTTCGTGAGTTCGGTTTGCACTTGCAACTGTTGCCGCTCTACATCAATTACGGTGGTGAAATCTGTTTCACCTTCACGATAGCGAATGATGGCTAATCGGGTTGATTCTTTTGCTGCGGTATTGGCTTGGGTTAAAAATTGAGCGCTTTTTTTCGCTTCAATGTATCCTGTTATGTTGTCTTGTACTTCTTGTTGCGCTTGGAGAACTAAATTTACATATTTTAATAAAGCTTGTTGAAAGACAGCATCTTGGGCACGAACGGCATTAGTAATTTGCCCATAATTAAAGAGAGGCCATGTTAGGGACGAGCCTATTGAGCCTGTACGATTGGACCAATTAAACATATCACTGAGAGAAGAATTGCCAATATTGGTGGATGAAAATGCAAAAGTACCCGTTAATGAAAGTGAGGGGAAAAGATTGGCTTTTACAGCCCCGATTGCTTCTGATTGGGCAATCGCTTCAAGTCGTGCTTGATGAATATCGGGTCTTCTCCCCAAGGCTTCTTTGGGAATACCTATTTCCAGTTGTTTAGGTGGTTTGGGTATGCCATAGCTTTTGTTTTTAGCTAACTGGAAAGTGATATCATTGGGAACCGTTCCAAGAAGAACCCCTAAAATATCTTTTTGTTTTTGCAAATCTGCAATATACGTGGGTAGGGAAGCCTCCGTGCGTGATAATTCGGTTTGTGCTTGTTGGACATCTAAAAGTCCTACTTCACCGGCGTTATAACGTGAGCGAGCAATTCGTAAACTATCTTTCTGAATGAAAATATTTTCTTTAGTTACTCTTATCAGCTCTTCTGTAGTACGAATGTTAATATAAGCGTTACCTATATCTGCCATTAAAGTGACCAGGGCATTATCATAAGCAGCAAGAGATGCTAAAAAAGTAGCGTCTTGAGATAAAATAGCGCGTCTGTATTTCCCCCAAAAATCGAGTTCCCAACTGGCAGAAAAGCCTAAAGAAGCCATGTCGAAACTGGAAGGAAGAATGCTATTTAATTCTCCTCCACCTATGCGTTGATGGGTAATATTGCCAACCATGGCCTGTTGTTGCGGGTAGAGTTGTCCCACCGCTTGTGCCAGTTGGGCTCGTGCTTGCAATACCCGAACCCCGGCAGACATTAGCGATAGATTGTTTTGATATCCCTGTTGTATTAAACAGGTTAATGTAGGGTCGTGAAATAATTCCCACCACTTTGCTTCGCGTATTGCTTCTTCAGTAACGGAAGAATGTTTGCTTGGTGACGTTTGTAACCAATGTGTTTCAATTTTTTTTGTTGGTTCATGGTAATTAGGACCAACCATACAAGCACTTAAGATAGCACTCGACATGATGGTTAACTTTTTAAGCATATGTGCACAACATCCCTATTTAGTCAGTCATTAGTAGCATTATATTTTCTTGTATGCAACTACATAAGCGGACTAATCTATCCCTTTAATCTGACGAATGCGGGGTTAAAGGAGGAGTATCCTCGCCGGGCTTATCTGCCAGGTTAATTGAGGCCAAGCGTAATTTATAAGCATTCGATTCCGGGTTGTTAAACAAAGCAGAAAGTTCTGTTTTCAGGAACTCGCGTGTTTCTGTTTTTATGGGCCCATTAGAGGGGGAACCG
>NZ_LR134417.1:35000-105827 GCF_900637865.1 Legionella adelaidensis | reverse complement strand
GGGCAGTATTATCGCTGCCATTATTGATTATTGGGTTAATTTTATGGGGTACAAAAAGAAATGAAAAATTATCTTCAACTGCTTGAACATGTTTTAACCCATGGCGTAGAAAAAAGTGACCGCACTGGAACAGGGACCCTGTCAGTCTTTGGCTATCAAATGCGTTTTAACTTACAAGAAGGTTTTCCTCTGGTCACTACAAAAAAATTACATACGCGTAGTATTATTCATGAACTGTTATGGTTTCTAAATGGAGACACCAATGTTGCCTATCTCAATGAGAATGGAGTAAGTATTTGGGATGAATGGGCCGATGACAAAGGGGAATTAGGGCCTGTTTATGGAAAACAATGGCGTAGTTGGCCCACTGCTGACGGAAGGACAATCGATCAATTTTCTGAGGTAGTCAGTCAAATAAAAAACAACCCTGATTCGCGTCGACTTATCGTGAGCGCTTGGAATGTTGGTGAATTAGACAAAATGGCGTTAGCGCCTTGTCATGCTTTGTTTCAATTTTACGTGGCCAACAAAACTTTGTCTTGCCAACTTTACCAACGCTCGGCGGATATTTTTTTAGGGGTTCCTTTTAATATTGCTTCATACTCTTTGTTAACGCATATGGTAGCGCAACAATGTGATTTAAAAGCAGGAGAGTTTATTTGGACAGGCGGTGATTGTCACCTTTACTTAAATCATTTAGAGCAAGCGAAAACCCAATTGCAACGCGCTCCTTATCCATTGCCGCAATTAGAGATAAAAAGAAATCCCCCGTCTCTATTCGATTATAAATTTGAAGATTTTGAATTTGTAAATTATATGTCGCACCCAAGTATTAAAGCGCCAATCGCAGTGTAGGTTTGGCGCCAACGCATGAGGGGCTGTCACTTTTATTCAACCCTTTTCTTATCTTTTTTCATTCCCACCTACGCGGGAATGACAGATTTAAAAGTGGCGATCTCTCAGACGAGCAGCCTAATAACCAAACTAACTCAAATCCACGGGATCCACATCAATACTCCACTGAATGCCCTTGTTTAATTTTTCTTGCGTAACTATCTCCCGCAATTCGCTTAATATAGCTTGCAAGCGTTTACGAGAAGGTGACTTTACCATGAGCTGCATACGATAAAAATGGGCTTTTTTGCTAAGGGGGGCAGGCGCCGGCCCTAAGATTTCGAGGTTTTTTTCCATTAATTTTTCTTTTATAGTATGTAAAAACGTTAAAACTACGTTTTGTCGTTTAGCTTTTGCTCTGATGAGTGCCATAAAAGAAAAAGGGGGCAAAGCAGCTGCTTGTCTCATGGCAAGTAGTTGGGTGGCGAAAGCCGGGTAGCCTTCTTTGGTAATAGTATTGAGTAATGGGTGCTGCGGAAGATAGGTTTGTATAACGACTTCACCAGCTACTTTCTCTCTACCTGCCCTTCCCGCTACTTGCGTAATAAGTTGGCCAAGGCGTTCTATACCACGGAAGTCTTGGTTATAAAATCCATTGTCGGCATCCAAAATCACTACCAGGCTTAAATTGGGAAAATGATGACCTTTGGCGAGCATCTGCGTGCCTACAATAAGTTTTACCTCTCCCGCGTTGATTTGCGCCAAACGTTCATTTAAAGCATTCTTTTGTTGTATTTCGTCTCTATCAATACGCAATATAGAGGTGTCAAACCGTGTTTTTAAAAACTCAAAAACGCGTTGTGTGCCTACTCCTAAAGGAAATAATTGTTGGCTTTGACAGTGTTTGCATTGAACAATAATATGTTGGGTTAAGCCACAATGATGGCAAATTAGTTTACCCAATTTTTTATGTAAAGTGAGATGGCTGTCACAAGCCCTGCAATCTGCCATCCACCCACAACTATGGCATAACAATACAGGTGCGAATCCTCGCCGGTTAATAAATACTAATACTTGATTCCCTTTTTCCAGATGCTGTCCAATTTTTTTTAATGTAATTGCAGCGAGGCCGTCCTCTAAGCGCTGATTACGCGTATCCACAATTTGATAGTGTAAAGGAGTAGAAGATAACGCTTTTTGGGTTAAGCGAAATAGTTGGTATTTACTCGCACTGTTATAAAGTGTTTCTAAACTCGGGGTCGCAGAGCCAAGAATTATGGGGATATTCGCTTGATAAGCCCGTATTAAAGCAGTATCTCTCGCGGAATAACGGACACCCTCCATTTGTTTGAAAGAACTATCATGCTCTTCATCCACGACTATTAAACCTAAATTAGGTAAGGGAGTAAAAATAGCGCTGCGAGTGCCAATGATTATTTTAGCATGATTAAAAGCAGCCAGTTGCCAAGCTTCTTGCCGCTCGGTGTCATTTAAGTTGGAATGAATTACCACCAGCGGCGCTCGAAAGCGGCGAGTAAAACGAGAGAGTAACTGTGGCGTTAAACCAATTTCAGGAACCAGGATTAAAACCTGTTTGCCAGCATTTATTACATCCGCAATAACCTGTAAATAAACTTCCGTTTTGCCGCTGCCAGTTACGCCGTAGAGTAAGAAACACGAATAACTGGTCAAAGCATTTTTTATCGCCCGTACCGCCTGATTTTGTTCCTCATTTAAGGGTAAGGGGAGAGAGGGGGGCTCGTCATACCCTCCAGGGATGTTAACTTCTTCCTGTACCCGGACTAAATTTTTGTCAATCAAAGTCTTTAATTGCAACATAGAAAATCCCGATGCCTGGATTTGCTCTTTACTTTTAGTGTTTATCAGCAAATCAATTAAGCCGTGGATTTTTTTGGCACGGGAAGAAATTTGTGCATGAGCATGTTCTGGATAGGAATTTAAAGAGTAGTATTTGGTTAGGGGTAAGCTAACCCCTTTTCCCTCGCGATACTTTTTAGGAAGTGCTAAAGAGATTACTTCGGATAAGGGCGATTGATAGTAGGTACTTATCCAGCTGCATAGATTTAGAATTTCTAAGGGGATAAGCGGCGTCGCGTCAATTATTTCTTCAACTTGCTTGATTTCAAACTTAACATCCTCAATTTTTTCTTCCCCAATTACCACACCGACGATTTTATCGCGGTTACGAAAAGGTACCCGAACGCGAGCTCCTGGTAATGGTATTTTTTCGCCAGGAAAATAATGAAAATAATTTCGCAATGTATTGGGAATACAAACTTTTAAAACTGTGGGCATTCCTGGTTCCGAAAACTGCATGATAGGCGAGTCTACCATTTCCTGGATATTATTAAGAGGGGTAAAAGTAGGTTGGTGCCGATAGGCCCAACAAACAATCTCGCTAATGAATGTTGGGCCTGCGGCACCAACCTACTTTGTTTTATTTTTGTACTCACATAAATCTTGGATTATACACTCAGGACACCCTGGTTTTCTCGCGGTGCAAATGTATCTGCCATGGAGAATGAGCCAATGGTGCGCGTGTTGCAGAAATTCTTTTTCTACATTTTTTAGTAAGCCTTTTTCTACCTCTAAAGGAGTTTTTCCTTTAGCAATACCCGTGCGATTAGAAACGCGGAACACATGGGTATCAACTGGAATGGTAGGTTGATGAAACGCGGTATTAAGAACCACATTGGCAGTTTTTCGCCCAACACCAGGTAATGCTTCCAATTCTTCTAATGTATGAGGAACTTCTCCTTGGTGGCGATCTATGAGCAATTTGCAGGTTTTTATTACATTTGCTGCTTTAGAATTAAAAAGGCCAATTGTTTTAATGTAGTCTTTAAGGCCGTTTTCTCCTAAAGCAAGTATTTTTTCTGGCGTGTTGGCCACAGGGAAAAGTTTAGCGGTTGCTTTATTAACACTTATATCTGTTGCTTGTGCTGACAGCATTACTGCAATTAAGAGTTCGAAAGTAGTATGGTAATTAAGTTCAGTGGTCGGCGCTGGATTTTGCGCTTGAAAGCGGGCAAAAATTGCATGGCGTTTTGCTTTATTCATGGCGTTTATTTTGGCTTCTCGCCAATGCTTGTAAAATAAAAGCTTGCTTGGCAGCTTTATCATCTACCTTATGTGTTGCTACTGCTAATTTTTTCTTTTCGCGGTAAGCCTGTTGTTTCTCATGTTCCTCACGTAAGATTCTAATTTGCTTGGCATGATAACGAGAATGGGCCTCATTTTTATTATATAAAGCCTGGGGAACTTCCACTATATCAATACAATCTACAGGGCAGGGCTCTACGCAAAGGCCGCAACCGGTACATTCATGATTAATAATGGCATGCATGACCTTGGCACTGCCAATAATGGCATCTACAGGACACGCTTGAATGCATTTGGTACAGCCAACGCACTCTGCTTCGCGTATAGTTGCAAGAGCGGGAGGCCGTGTATTCTCTCGGACATGTTGTAAATATGGCTCGGGGTTTACACTTAACGCGGTACCCAACAATTGAACCGTTTCTACGCCTCCAGGCGGGCACCGATCAATAGGGGCATGGCCTTGTACCAAAGCCTCCGCATAGGGTCGGCAGCCCTTAAACCCGCATTCTCCACATTGGGTTTGCGGTAAGATTTGTTCAATTTCATCAACACTAATCATTTGGGTTTGCTATCCGTAATGACGGCATTAATTTTTTCTTTTTCTACCCGTGTTATTAATGGTGTAAATGGATTAATAGTATGAGCCAGTAATGGCGTTGTCATGTTGTCCCAAGTTAGTGGTTCACAGTTTAAAAACGCTTCAGATGCTTGGGCGATTTGTGGAACAACCGGTTTTAAATAGGTTATTAACAAGCGATACAAATTAAGTCCTTGGGTGCAAATGATTTGCACGTCCTTTTCTTTGTCCGGCTCTTTTGCTAAAACCCAGGGTTTATGGGTATCAATGTATTGATTCACTTTGTCAGCGCATTCCATAATTAAACGGATAGCACGCGCATAATCGCGCTCAACATACGCGCTAACAATACCTTCTCGCTTACTTAAAATATCATCATACAGTGCCTGATTATGTAATTCTTGCGCCAATTGATTATTGAAACGTTTATTGATAAATCCGGCGCAACGGCTAGCGATATTAACAATTTTCCCTACTAAGTCGGCATTCACCCGATTGATAAAATCATCAAAGCTTAAATCTAAATCATCCACTCTGCCGTTTAACTTTGCCGCAAAATAATAGCGTAAATACTCTGGATGCAGATGTTTTAAATAGGTGCCCGCCTCAATAAAAGTACCACGGGATTTAGACATTTTTTGCCCATCAATGGTTAAAAAACCATGGGTATATACAGCCGTTGGTAACCTGTGATCACTTCCTGCCAGTAATGCCGGCCAAAATAAGGCATGGAAATAAACAATATCTTTTCCAACGAAATGGTATAGCTCCACGTCAGAATCTTTACCCCAGAAATCATCAAAATGTATGCCGGTTTCTTGGCAGTATTTTTTAAAGCTGGCCATGTAACCAATGGGGGCGTCCATCCACACATAAAAATATTTATCAGTACACCCCGGAATTTTAAAACCAAAATAAGGCGCATCGCGGGAGATATCCCATTGTTTTAACCCCTGGGCAAACCACTCATCCAATTTATTTGCCACTTCTTCTTGCAAATGTCCTTTGCGGGTCCATTCCTTTAGTAATTGTTCATAGCGCGGAAGATCAAAGAAATAGTGTTCGGATTCTTTTTCTATGGGTTTGGCGCCAGAAATAGCGGACACCGCGTCAATTAAATCGGTGGGAGAATACGTTGATCCACATACTTCACAATTATCACCATATTGATCAGGTGCTTTGCATTTCGGGCAGGTGCCTTTGACATAGCGATCGGGTAAAAACATTTCTTTGACAGGATCAAAAGCCTGACGAATATTTTTCCGTACAATATCCCCCCGGGCATTTAGACGATTATAAATCAACTCTGCCAATTGCTTATTTTCTTCGGAGTGCGTGGTGTGATAAGCATCATAATTAATAGTAAATGCTTTAAAATCCTTTTCATGGCTTTCCCTGATTTGTGCAGTCAACTGCTCAGGGCTAATGCCCAGTTGCTCTGCTTTTAGCATAATAGGGGTGCCATGTGCATCTTCACCGCACACACTAATACATTCTATCCCCATCATTTTATGCGTTCTTACCCAAATATCAGTTTGAATATGTTCCACCATATGGCCCAAGTGTAAATTGCCATTGGCATAAGGGAGGGCATTGGTAACTAATAATTTGCGCTTTGTCGTCATAATGGCTAATGAAAATGAGAAAATGGTCAATTATACCCAAGATGCTCCAAAATGCTAAGTTTTGGGCAATGAAACCTTGGCTGCGTTGTTCGCAGTAGGTTGGTGCCGATAGGCCCAACATCTTTTCGAGATCGCATGTTGGGCCTATCGGCGCCAACCTACTCCAATGGAAGGGTATAAGGCATTAACTATTCCAATGCTACAATAGAGAAATAGTTCTTAATTTAAATAAATATGGCAAACAAATCGATTATTATTGGTATAAGCGGCTCTTCAGGCATTATTTATGGCATACGACTCCTGGAGGTTTTAAAAGAGCTGGCGATAGATACCCATCTTGTGGTTAGTAAAGCGGGGCAACTAACTAGAAGTTTTGAAACCCCATTGAGTGCGAATGAGTTAAAATCCTTAGCTACCTATTCTTACTCCCCCAATGATATCGCTGCAAAAATAGCGAGTGGGTCTTTTCAAACCTTAGGAATGATTATTGCTCCCTGTTCCATGCGCACGCTAGGAGAAATAGCCAATGCTACCCCCAGTAGCCTATTAACCCGGGCTGCGGATGTGATATTGAAAGAGCGAAGGAAATTGGTATTGCTCCCGCGGGAAGCCCCTTTGCATCTTGTCCATTTACGTAATATGGTAGCCGTGACAGAAATGGGCGGAATCATATTCCCCCCTGTACCTGCATTTTACCAAAAGCCACAAACAATAGCGGAATTGGTGGATGATACAGTAGGAAGAGTGCTTGATTTATTTGCTATAAAGACAAATTTAGTGAAAAGATGGGGGGAATAAAAAACGCGGCATAGGCCGCGTTTTTTATGGGAATTGCTACAACAATTAGGATTGTGCCATTCCAAGAGTACTTGTACGGTCTGCATCTGCAGTTGCAGCATGTTGAGGTTGTTGAGTAGAAGGCATTCTAAATGTACCTGCCTGAGAAGCTCTAACGGCTCTTTCATCTCTTACAGGTCTTTGAGAAGCGTCTACTGTAGACAGGGGTAGAGGTGCAGGTTTAGCTGTAACTGTAGAATCGAATTCGTCATCGCTATTTTCTTGCTTGTCTTGTGTACTATTTGTAGAAGCTTTTTTGCTAAAACGAGTAGCAGCAGCATTCCAACCGCGTTGTAACCAACCAAATGCAGTACCAGCTAATCGGCATGCTCCGTAGGTTGCACCTGCAACGGCAGTAGCAACTACACCACTAGCAACAGTAGCTGCGTAAGCACCTAAAGCAGAAACGCCTGGAAGATTAGCTAACCAAAAACCTAATTTAGCAAGAGCTGCAGGGGGATAAAGAAAGCTTGCAACGCCAAGACCTACAGAAATAGCGCCAAATGCTATAGTTTTCCAATTGTTACTTACAACTGCTGGAACGAAACGTGCCATATTGAATACTCCTAGAGTTAAAAATCGAGGAGGATTGTATCACCCACTTTTTCATTTGTGAACTAGAATTACGCAATGAGTTGTAACGATTGTGTAAAGAAAGATAACTTGTTGAATAACAATTAAAATGTTAAAAAAATTAATGGTTTGTTCAAAAATAGTGGGTAGGATCTGCAATATTTGCCTCATTAAAACCACGGGCACGAAAAATACAGCTGTCACATTTTCCACAGGCAGCACCGTTCTTGTCCAGTCGGTAACAAGAGACTGTCAGCTCATAGGGAACATGTAAATGCGTTCCAGTTTTAATAATTTCTGCTTTACTTAAATAAAGTAGCGGTGCGTGAATAGTATATTGATTCCCTTCAACTCCTGCTTTGGTGGCAAGATTTGCCAGCTTCTCAAACGCCTCAATGTATTCTGGCCTACAATCAGGATAACCGGAATAATCTATAAAATTGGCACCAATAAATATATCAAAAGCATT
The DNA here is from genome assembly GCF_900637865.1 of Legionella adelaidensis. NCBI lineage: Bacteria > Pseudomonadati > Pseudomonadota > Gammaproteobacteria > Legionellales > Legionellaceae > Legionella > Legionella adelaidensis. The sequence continues at coordinate 97,789 of NZ_LR134417.1, read as the reverse complement.
AATAGACTCAGCCAAACTTAAGGCAATGGATAAAAATACCGTATTACGTGCAGGTACGTAAGTTACAGGAATTTTATTATCTCCCTTGTAATCTTCCACTACTATACTTGAGTCAGTTAAGGCAGACGCACCAAATTGGCCAATATCCAAGGAAATAATTCGATGGTCCACAGCATGCATGGATTGCGCTAATTTTTTAGCCGCTTCTAATTCAAAATCATGGCGTTGCCCATACGCAAAGCTCAATGCATAACAAGCAAAGCCTTGTTGCTTGGCAATAGCCAAACAAGTCGCAGAGTCTAAACCACCGGAAAGTAAAATAACCGCTTTTTTCATGATATTTATCCCTAATCCCGTGCTATTATAGAATTTTTTTGCGCCGAACAATAAATTTCCGCTTACTGACGTGCAACGGCTCGGTTACTGATTATCTCAATAGCCTGGTTGTTAGCCAACCAGGTTTTCTGCTTATTATTAGGTCGCAGTCTTAACTGTCAACATAAAAGTAGTAATTATAAAGTCTTTCTTTTAAAATGGCCAAAATAAATACTTTTCTATATGTATGTAAAAAATGCCAAGTAAAATTTTTCCTATTATTCTTGCGGGTGGTTCGGGAACGCGGTTATGGCCGTTGTCGCGCAAGAGCTTTCCCAAGCAATTTTTACGCTTGCAAGGGCAGTCTTCTTTACTGCAACAGACTGTGGAGAGAGCGGCTCTTTTAAATGTTGAAAACCTTCTTATAGTAAGTAATGAAGCACACTACTTTCTTTGCCAAGAACAATTAGAAGCATTTTCTTTAGATATTCATTATCTTTTAGAGCCTTGTGCCCGCAACACGGCTCCTGCTATTGCCGCTGCTGCTCATTATATAGCTCGCGAGGCAGGTGAAGAGGCAATATTGATGATTTTACCGTCCGACCATTGGTTTGCTGATAGTCAGGCTTGGTCCGCAGCTATGCAAGAAGCGGTGGAATATGCCAAGAAGCATTCAGCTTTAGTAACTTTTGGAATAAAGCCGACGAGTGCAAAAACCGGATATGGTTATATAGAAACGGAGGCTGTCACGGGAACCGCAATTTCTCCTGTACGCAATTTCTGTGAAAAACCAAATGAGCAAACAGCGCATGAATTTTTAGCCAAGGGAAATTACTTTTGGAATAGCGGCATGTTTGTTTGTAAAGCAGGAACTTATCTGGCTGAGCTTAAAAAATTTCATTCTTCAATGCACCAATATGCTGAAGAAGCGGTAACAAATGGTGATTTTCATCATGATTATTTTCGTCTTAATGCTGAATATTTTGCTCAATGCCAGGATCTTTCTATTGATTATGCGGTAATGGAAAAAACCGATAAAGCGGTGATGCTTCCTTTAAACATGCAGTGGAGTGATCTCGGTTGTTGGACCGCTGTAGCCGAAGCGAATATTACGGATGAACAAGGAAATGCAGTACATGGCAAAGTGATTGCAAAGGATAGTCATGATTGCTTAATTAGTAGTGAAGATATTCTGGTGACGACTTTAGGGATTCGTGATCAAATTATTGTAGCGACTTCTGATGCAGTATTAGTAGCTGATAAACGTTACTCGCAACAAGTAAAAGAAATAGTGGGTTCCTTGGGTAAAGAACATCAACAATTGGCTAATGAACATTTGCGCGTTCCCCGACCATGGGGCTTTTATGAAATCCTGGCAGAAGGCCCCACCTTTAAAGTCAAACGATTAATGATTAAACCCCAGGCGAAAATATCTTTGCAGACGCATCGATTTAGGGCGGAGCACTGGGTTGTTGTCGAAGGTGTGGCCGAAGTAATAAAAGATGAAGAATGCCTTCAACTTCATGCGAATCAGTCTACGTATATTCCCCCCAACACCAAACATAGGCTCAGTAATATGGGGGATGTGCCCCTTTTTGTGATTGAAGTACAAAGCGGCACTTATTTAGGGGAGGATGATATTGTACGATTTGATGATATTTATCAACGAGATAACTTGCTAGCGCCTATTCGTTAATTTTTAGTTAAATTCTCCCAAAAAAGCGTAAAAAATTCGTGGATTGTGTAAAGAACGGGCTTCTCTTCTTGTCGCGTTTAGTCTATATATGATATAAGTGCTCTATAAAAATACATTTTGTTTGAAATATTTTTTGGGCATACGTTAAACAATCGAGGTGAGGGCATGAATAAGAATAGTATTTTTTCGAGTACCTCTTATGCCATGCTTGCTAAAAAAGATAAAAAAATTGTCAAAAACACCTATGAGTTATTCAATGCCAATCTTTCCTCGGATCATGAAGAAGCCGCATCGTGGGATATGGCCGAGATTGCTAAACACCGTGCATTTCTAAATACTTCTACTGATCTGTATAGCCAAAAAATAAATGCAGTCAATTCCCATACATTTTTATACATGAATGCGTTACAAAAGAAAGTCTTACGCAAGGAATTGTTGCTGGCTTTTTACATTTTCTCAGCGCAATACAAACTCAACGAGGCAGAAGATAGACAACACGTTCTAGCGGATTTAAGAGATAAAATTAAACGGTGTGCCACCTTAATTTATGAGCTACAACAAGCAGACGTTCCCCCATCGCCAGAAACAATGCTGGCAAAAGAAAGCGATAGCCGAGAAAAATATGAAAAGTTTTTAGGGCTAGCCATAGGAAAGTTTCTTGGCGACAAAATGCTGGAATTTAGTGAAGGCAAAACAGTAGTGGTGAAAAAATGGATGGGGGATGTTAATGGCTTACGGTTATATTGGGTATGGGGTGGAAATTTAGTAAGTACTGTTCTCAGTATGTTACCGGATACCTTTAAAAATAAAAACCAGGCGATTAAAGCAGTTTCTTTACCCCAGCCTTTTACCGGAAGCTTAAGCTGGTTGCTATATTATGCAAGATTTGGTGTAAACCTTACTTTATTATTAAAGCATACTTTTGAAGGTCCCTGGATGAAGGCGGAAGAGAAAAAAATCCCGCAGGGCGAGCGGTTTCTGACCCAATGGCATCAAAGAAAATTTTCTTTGCTTAATGATTCGATTTGGGCAACAGCCAATCTAGCTTGTTTTTTCTGGTTAACTGGTAACGGTATTTTCGGTTATTACGGGAATGTACTAACCGGCGGGTTGCTTCTTATGGATGTTTGCTTAAATACGTGGGGATTTTTAGAAGCGTGTACAAAATATAATAAAGAATACCTGGACTATAAAAAAGATATAGAGAAACTAGAAAGTGCTAAAGCCATCTCAGTTGAGCAAGAAGGCAATGACTCGTTAAAAGCTAAAAAGCTGGAAGAACAAATAAAACAGTTAAAACAATTAGTAAGGCAGCATGAGATAGATTGGAAATATAAAAAATATAGCATGATTAATGACTTGGTCTATTCTGTTGCATTACTCGGCGCTTTTACGGTTTTATGTAGTTTCTATTTACCAACCGATGCTATTCTGCCGGCTACTGCTATTTCCTTGGGTTTGGTCGGAGGTGCATTGTGTTTTGTCACAACAGTAATTACGGCTGCTGTAGGGGGATATTTAGAGATTGCGAAAATAGAAAAAAGTCGAAGGGAAATGGAAGAAGAAGCACAAGTTTTAGTGGGGCTATTTGCTAAGGAAACGGATATAAACCAAAAGAAATTTCTTTTTTTGGAAGTAAAACGATTAATGACTACTGCCCATGAGAAGGAAAAAGAAATAACCTATCAAGAAATGGTTTTATGTAAGGATATATTTCTTAAATCCTTTTTCCCGGCTATTGTTTTTTCTGCTTTCGTGTTTTTCCCGCTTAATACGGGAATAGGAGTTATTACAGCGACCTTTTGCCTAGCCATGCTGGTGCAATCTTTAATTGATAAATATAAGCCAAATGGGGCGCAAATTGCCTCTTCATTTGCTGACGGAGAGTATGAAAGATTTGAACAAAGACCCCAGGTAGACACTATAAAAAGTCTTTGTTTTCCCAAAAATGGTTTGTTTAATGAAGGAAAGAAACAACTTCCTTCTCCTGCTGAGAGCAGTGATGGTTTAGGGCAACCTGCGCCTTAAAAAAGGGTAGATTGGTGCGATAGCCCCAACACTCAGTAGTGAAATCCTCTGTTGGGTCTATCGGCACCAACCTAGAATTGCGCATTTTTTTGCTTTAAACAAGAAGGTTCATCAAGTCTCATCTCACTTAAACTTTCGTCTCAATAGGCCAGGTGAAATAAAAAGAAGTGCCTACGTTAGTAATAGACTCCAACCACACTTCCCCTCCATGCTTTTCCACAATTTTTTTAACGATGGCCAGCCCTATTCCAGAACCTTCAATTTCATCCCGGGAATGCAGAGTTTGGAAAATTTCAAAGATTTTTTGATGAAACTCAGTGGGTATTCCTACTCCATTATCGGAAACATAAAACTCATAAAATCCATCTGTCCTTCTATGCCCGATGTTAATAAATCCTTTGTCCTTATCATTATATTTGACGGCATTATTAATTAGATTTAAAAATACTTGGGTAATTTTGGCTTTATATACTCTTAACACAGGCAAATCGGTATCCACTGTAATTTCGATATGGGGAGGAGGCGCGAGATTATCAATAATTTCTTTCAGTAATGCGTTAAGATCTACAATCTCTTTTTCTTGGGAAAAGCGCCCTGCATGTGAGTATTCCAACATTCCATTAATTAATGCATCTAATCGTTGTACCCGACTCCTAATGAGCTCAAAATTTTTGCGCGCGTTTTTGGGTAAAATCGCATAGCAATCTTCTTCAATCCATGAAACAAGACTTTCAATCCCTCTTAGAGGAGTGCGCAGATCATGCGAGGCGGCATAAGAAAACTGATCTAATTCAATATTGGATTCTTTTAATCGTGAGGCAGTGATTCTTAATTGTTTTTCTGTTTTTTTATGGCGTTTTACTTCCGCAATTAATTCATCGCGAAGCACCGTAACTTCGCGTAAGTTATGAAATAATTTATCAAAAGCTCTAGCTAAATCGCCAATTTCATCTTCTTGGGTCAATAAGACAGGATTAATTTTTAAATTCAATTTTTCAACATCCATATTTTCAATATTACTTCGTAATTCATTAATCGGTTGTACTAACGTTTGCGCGCTACCAATGATTAAAACAATTGAAATTAATACGGCATTGAGAAAAATAATTAAGGTAGTCCTTAAACTTTTTTGTAAAATTTGATGAGAATTTTTTGTGGCTAATTTTACTGTAATAACAGCGGTTTCATATTGCGTTGATGCCGTATCAAAATACATATTTAATTTATTCTGATACTCTTTTGTCGCCAAGGTATACTCAGAACCTTCTATTAATTCTCGCGCTGTATCACTTTTACCCTCTTTTATATTTTCGATAATTATAGCCTGCGTGTTCTGCATATTCAGGAAATGGGTTTCTAAATTCGCCCATTGTGAGGGATTCACTTTATGTGCGGCATTCAATAGGTGGGTGAACGTATAATAATTTTTGTAATAACGCTGCAGATAAATGTTTTTTTTTGTTGTCAGGAATTTTTCCAGGTTAAAGTCGAGCTGCAATTGCTGGATTATTAATTTATTTTTTAATTCGCTGTTTTCCTTTATTGTCGCTAATTTTTCTACGCTCAGCGGAATACTTCGCGGCGTAAGGGGTTCTATCAGGTTACTTAATTGCAGGTAAAAAATACTACCCACAATTATGAATAAAATGGAGATACAAAAAAAATAAAATAATAACTTCGACTTAAGTGCCATTTAATGCTCGATTAGAGTTAGATTATTATCCAGCTCATCATAAGGAATTGTTATACCTAATAACTTAGCGGTTGGGATGTTAATCATTAAAATGCCATTTTCAGTAGTCTCTGTTTTTACCCAATCGGTTTCCGCACCTTGCAGTAATAAAGCTGCTTTATACCCTGCCAATTTTCCCGTGGTATAGAGATCGGCAAAATACCCAATAAGAATCCCTTCAGAAACACTCTCCTTGTCACAACTAAAACTAGGGATTTTATATTCTCTGCTGAGGTTAGCAGCCACCTTATGTCCTTTGTCTCTGATTAAAGTATCACAAGCAAAATAGAGAGCATTAATTTCTTGTTTGTGAATTTTTTCAATGATTTGTTTTTTCATGGCGGTAACATCAATAGCGGGTATAGGGATAAGGTGTATGTTTCTTTGCGCTAAAATCGCTTTAAATTCTTGTAGTTGTATTTCAGAGTCTGGCTCTCCTTTTTGATACACAAAGCCCAGGTTGCTTGTTTGCGGGAAGAGCAATTCAAAATGGTAAAATTGATCTGCCGGGGAAATGTAATTTAAGGCGCCTACCAAATTAGATTTAATTTGAGCATGAAGCGGGATAATTCCTGTTGCTGTGGGGTAACTAACATCGGTAAAAACAATTGGGATTTTTGTGGTAATGCCTTTTGCGATTAAGGTCCCGGGAGTGGTTAAAGTAAAAATGAGATTTACGTTATTTTGTAGAAAAGATTGGATAATACTAATTTGTTTTTCAACGTTTGATTCTGGATTGTCAGTAAGAAACTCCAGATTGATGCCTTCATAATAACCATTTTCAGCAAGACCATCTTTAAAACCTTGCAATGCAGACAACAACTCAGGGTTATTATTCCAGTAGGAAATTCCTATGCGAAATTTGGGTTCTTTCTTAGCCTCAATAATAAAGGAAGAGGAAGCAATAAAAAATAAAACAGCAGGGGTAATTAAGGCTGCACGCATTGCCCAATTCGACTGCCATATTTGCCGAATAGAAAACATACGCATTAAATCTTTACGGAAACTAAAACTCAAACAGACAACAATAATGAGAAGTGGCACTCCAAAATCAATAAAGAGGATGTTCCATTTTAGTTTTTTTGCCTCGATTACCTTGTCGTGAATACTATTTTGCGTATACCTATTGGAAAAGGTATTCCAAGGGTTTAGTTTTGCACCTGTTTTTATATCGTAAAAATACGCATGCGTGTTATCAAAATACTTTATTAACCAACCTGAAACGGGTTCTATCCAGATTTGTAAATCGATATCCGTTTTAACTCCTTTTTTTTCAGGCACTCCTTGTAAATGAGTTAGTTCTTTCGTTTGGTCTGCTTGATATTTTGCCTGATATTTATACACCATAAGGTCTTCAATTTTTTCTTTTCCCATATATTGCATAGGAGCAGGTGCATCATAATTTATGTGCCAATAAAAAAAATTATCTTTCGGCGCGTATCTGGGTGCAAAGAGGTAACCATTGCGCTCTTTGTCTCCATTAATAGCTACATGTTGGCCACTATAGGGGTCTATATAGTAAGTGCGATTAACATGAAAAATAGGGGTGTTACTTAATTTGCTCACGCGAAAGGTGTTTTTTATAATCAGATAAGAAGGGGTTTGACCTTCTACTACATAGGAAAATTGTGTACGGGAAATGTGCTCTCCTTCGAATTTTCCCGTGTGCTCATCATAAAAATTATCGAGAGAAAGAATTTGGGCGGAATAATTAAAATTTGCTGAAATTTTTTTAAATTCAGGTGCAATAAATAAAGTCCAAATGGCAATTAATATAATCCCTATTAACAAATTAACCAGAACAGGCCGATATGAAAGCATCGTATGTTTTTCAACTTTCTTTTTGCGCATAAACAATCCGTCGCCAATACGTTGGCATCTATTTTAAATATAGTATAACGATTTGGGTAAATACTGAAAAAAGTGTATAATAATATGATTTGTTTTATTTTCATTTCTTGCTCATGAATTTAGAAAAGCACTATGACGTTATAGTAGTTGGAGGGGGGCATGCCGGTACGGAAGCGGCGTGTGCTGCTGCGCGTATGGGGGCAGAAACCCTATTGCTTACCCATAATATTGATTTATTAGGCCAAATGTCTTGTAACCCTGCGATAGGGGGAATAGGCAAAGGCCATTTAGTAAAAGAAATTGATGCTTTAGATGGAGTCATGGCTAAAGCGGCAGATTTGGCAGGTATTCAGTTTCGTATTTTAAATGCATCGAAAGGTCCTGCTGTGCGCGCCACAAGAGCACAGGCGGATCGGGTGCTTTATCGCCAAGCTATTCGTCATCTTTTACAGAATCAAGAAAATTTAACCATTTTCCAACAAGCTGTTGATGATATTTTAATCGAGGGTAATCGCGTTACTGCTGTGCGAACGCAGATGGGGCTGCTTTTACGGGCGCATACTATTGTTTTAACTGTCGGCACTTTTTTAGGTGGGAAAATTCACGTAGGGATGGAGCAGTATGCTGGGGGAAGAGCAGGAGACCCGCCTGCTATTGCACTTGCTCAGCGTTTACGCGAGTTGGATTTACCGGTAGGCCGTTTGAAAACAGGAACACCCCCCCGTATTGATAGCCGATCGCTTGATTATAGTAAAATGATAATACAACCGGGCGATACACCCATTCCTGTCTTCTCTTATCTAGGTAATCAGGACCAGCACCCGCAACAAGTGGCATGCCATATCACGCATACTACTGAACAGACACATGAAATTATTCGCAATAACTTACACCAGTCGCCTATGTATGCGGGAGTTATTGAAGGAGTCGGACCACGTTATTGCCCTTCTATCGAAGACAAAATTGTGCGCTTCGCAGATAAAGTTTCGCACCAGATATTTGTAGAGCCCGAGGGATTAACTACGGAAGAAATTTATCCCAATGGAATTTCGACTAGTCTTCCTTTTGAGGTACAAGTGCAATTTGTCCGTACTATTAAAGGGTTTGAAAACGCGCATATTACTCGTCCCGGTTATGCTATTGAATATGATTATTTTGATCCGCGTAGTTTAACTCCTTATTTACAAACGAAGGCGTTTAGCAATTTATTCTTTGCCGGGCAGATTAATGGGACTACAGGATATGAAGAAGCTGCGGCGCAAGGAATAATAGCCGGTATGAACGCTGCTTTGTTAGTTAAAGAGAAAACGCTATGGAGCCCTCGTCGAGATGAGGCTTATATAGGAGTTCTGATTGACGATTTGATAACACGTGGCACCCAAGAGCCTTATCGTATGTTTACCTCCCGGGCAGAATATCGGCTTTTATTGCGCGAGGATAATGCCGATTTACGCTTAACAGAAATTGGCCGCGGCTTGGGTATCGTTAATGAGGCGCGATGGAAATCTTTTAGTGAGAAGAAAGAAAGTATAGAGAGGACTACGGCTGCATTAGAATCAACGTGGGTCCGCGTAAACCATAACGAAGATCTGCAAGATATTTTACAAACACCTCTCCAACATGATACCCGTGCCAGTGATGTGTTGAAGCGTCCTGAAATTAATTATCATCATTTATCCGCTGTGGAAAGCATAGGGTTGCCCTGGGTTACTGATACGGTAGCGGAGCAAATTGAAATTCAAAGCAAATATGCTGGATATATTGAAAGGCAACAAACTGATATTATTCGTTTACGTAAGCAAGAAAATACGCGTATCCCTGAAACTTTTGATTATGGTCAAGTCTCTGGTTTATCCAACGAAGTGGTACAAAAATTAAACCATATCAAACCTCAAACCCTTGCTCAAGCGGGACGTATTTCAGGGATTACTCCGGCCGCTTTATCTTTGCTGTTGATTCATTTAAAAAAACAACGGCTTGTAAATGAGTAAAGGCGATTTACTTATAGAAATGACTAAAGGTGTTACTCAATTAGGCGTTCAGGTCGCAGTGGAACCCTTACGAGAATACCTTTTCCTTTTAGATAAGTGGAATAAAACTTATAATTTAACGGCTGTACGAAATCTTGAGGAAATGGTGGCGAGACATATTTTAGATAGTTTGGCCATTGCTTCTTTTATACACCCAGGCAGAATTATTGATGTAGGAACCGGGGCCGGTTTGCCGGGAATTCCATTAGCACTTACGTTCCCCCATTCACAATTTGTACTTCTTGATAGCAATGGTAAAAAAATACGATTTCTACAAGAAGTTAAACGTGTGTTAAAAATTGAAAATATTGATGTCGTTCAGCAACGCGTAGAAGCATATTGCCCTGCTCATAACTTTGATACCATCGTTAGCCGTGCATTTACCGACATCAGACAAATGATTCATTGGACAAAGCACTTGATTAAACCGAATGGTATATGGGTGGCAATGAAAGGGCAAATTCCTACCAGTGAGCTAGAAGACATACCCTACCCTTATGATATAAAATCATATTCCGTACCTGAAACAACTGGCGAGCGTTGTTGTATTATCATTGAGAATAAATAATCGTTGTCGTACGAGGCTCCACGCTTCGCTGAGTAAGCAAAGAGTACAGCGACCAATAGAATTTAAAAGTTATATTAAAAAGGAAAAAATATGGCAAAAGTAATAGCCATTGCCAATCAAAAAGGCGGGGTAGGAAAGACTACTACTGCAATAAATTTAGCTGCTTCTTTAGCCGCCAATCAACAAACGGTCTTGTTGCTGGATTTAGACCCACAAGGTAATGCCACCATGGGTTGTGGTGTAGATAAAAGCTCATTAGTGCTTACCGCAAATGACGTTTTGTTACGCGATTGCCTTGCAGAGCAGGCGGTTCTTTCCACCACCGCGGGGTTTGATTTAATTCCTACTAATGGAGATTTAACGGTAGCTGAAGTCAGTTTAATGGATAGGGATCACCGGGAAACATTTTTATTTAAGGCGCTAACCCCGTTACAGGCCCAATATGAATATATCTTGATTGATTGTCCGCCCGCATTAAATACCTTGACCATTAATGCGTTAGTAGCTGCTGATTCTGTTTTAATTCCTATGCAATGCGAATACTATGCACTTGAAGGGTTAGCCGCATTACTGTCGACTATTGAACAAATTAAGAGCTCAGTGAATCCAAGACTTGCTTTAGAGGGGATTTTGCGAACTATGTATGATGCGAGAAATCGATTATGTTCTGACGTTTCTCAGCAACTTATTGAACATTTTCAAGATAAAGTATATCGCACAGTGGTTCCACGTAATGTACGTTTAGCTGAAGCCCCCAGCCATGGTGTACCAACTTTACACTATGATCGATCATCTGCAGGCGCTGCTGCATATATGGTTTTAGCGTCGGAGTTGATGGGTAAGCAAACCATTCTAGGTTAATGAGGTTAATTCAATGACAATAAAAAGCCGGGGATTAGGAAGAAATTTATCTGTTTTATTAGGGCAAGGTAACACCATAAAAAATGAGGAAAGTCCCGCATCCAGACAAAATCTGCCAATCAATCAACTGCAGCCTGGAAAATATCAACCACGAAAGGAAATGGATGAAACAGCATTAGAGGAGCTTGCTGAATCCATTAAAAAACAAGGTATATTACAACCCATCGTAGTGCGTCCAGTAAATGATTTACAGTATGAAATTATTGCAGGGGAACGTCGTTGGCGAGCCTGTAAATCATTAGCCATGGCCGAAGTGCCTGTCATCATTAAAAATGTAGATGATGAAACCGCAATGGCCATGGCTTTAATTGAAAATTTACAGCGTGAAGATTTAAACCCTATGGACCAAGCGCGTGCTATGCATAGATTAGTAGAAGAGTTTTCCCTTACTCATCAACAAGTAGCCGAAATTCTTGCTAAGTCTCGTGCCGCAGTTAGTAATTATTTGCGTTTATTAAACTTGGCCCCAGAAGTGCGTAACCTACTTGAAAATGGGGATATCGATATGGGGCACGCACGTGCATTATTAAGCTTGGAAACAACGAAGCAAGCACAGGTCGCTCAATTGATAGTTTTTAAAAATTTATCGGTGCGTGAAACAGAAGGTTTAGTTAATCGTGTGCTTTCGGGTCTTGCAGTGGACACTTCAAAATCGGAAAAAAATGCGCTAGCGCATGATTTTAAAGAAAGAATACAAAGATTAGAAAAGCAATTGAAAACACAGGTAAAATTAAAACCGGGGAAGAATGGAAACGGTAAAATTATTATTCATTACCAGGACATGCCTTTTTTAGAAAAAATGATTGCGTTATTGATGCAATGATACCACCAGAAATCTTGCCAACCCTAAGAAGCAATCAACTTCATCCAGATGCGCATTGGTTTGAAGAATAAATCCTTGATTCGTTACCGCTTATCAAGAGCCTCTATGAGAGTAAAGTAAATGTCACGACAAAAAGGCTTTGCTATCGAAGAAAAGGCGAGGAAATTCCTGGAAGCAAAAGGTTTAAGGCATATTGCCAGCAATTTTCAATCTCGATTTGGCGAAATAGACCTAATCATGAGTGAAAAAGATACATTAATCTTCGTTGAAGTGAGAGCGCGCTCTTCTGGAAAGTTTGGTAATGCAGTGGAGACGATTAGTTTTATTAAAAAACAAAAATTAATTAAAACAGCGATTTTTTATTTGACCATTCACAAGCTGCATGGGAAATTACCGTTACGCTTTGATGTCATTACTGCTGATGGAACTTCACCACAATTGCTGTGGATAAAAGATGCATTTGGAATTGATTATTAATAAATGAGTAAAAAATGGAAGAGAGAATTCGCCAGTTGTTTGGCATAAGTATAGAAATGGCCATCGCCGTAGCTGATACACTATCTCCCGATATCGCAAGGGCTGGGAAGCGTCTCGTAGACTGCTTATTAAATGATAATAAAATTTTACTTTGTGGCAATGGCGGGTCTGCGGCAAATTGTTTTCATTTTGCTTCAGCAATGATTAATTGTTATGAGGTGGAAAGACCGCCTTTACCCGTAATCGCACTGACCAATGATTTTGGTTCACTATCCGCAATAGCAAATATGGGAAATGCCGACCATATTTTTTCCCGCCAAATTCAGGCATTAGGCCAGGAAGGAGATGTTCTTATTGTGCTTTCAACGAATGGCAATTCAAATAACTTATTGCAAGCCATAGGCGCTGCTAATGATCGCGGGATGGATACCATTGCTCTTAATGGGAGAGACGGGGGCGTATTAACAAATCATTTAGGTCCCGAAGATATTGAATTGCGTGTCCCTGGAGATAGTGCGGCTCAAATTCGAGAAACGCACCTGTTTATATTACATTGTTTTTGTGATTTGATTGATCAATCATTATTTGGCCAAATGCTGGGGTAGAAAATGAATAAAAAAATAATTCTTGTATTAATCAGTAGTTTATTGGCGGGTTGTGTTGCTGCGGTCGTGGTTGGCGCTGCTGGTCTGGTAGTTTATGACCGTCGTAGTGTATTTACCATAGAAAATGATGCGCGTATTTTTTATCAAGTAAACAAAAATATCGCCGGCGACCCTCAGTTTAAAGGTTCTCATATAGTTATTAGTAGTTTTAACCAGTCTGTACTTTTGGTGGGAGAGGTACCAACTACATACCTGAAAGATGAAGCGGCTAAAATCGCAAAAACAACACCTAATGTATATAGAGTCTATAATCAAATTTCTATTGAAAATCCAACCACTATCGCTCAACGCAGTAAAGATACATGGATTACAGGGCAAGTAAGGGCGGAAATGCTGACTAAAAAAGGTTTGGAATCTGGTTCCATTCGCGTGGTTACTGAAAATTCGGTGGTTTATTTATTAGGAATTGTAACTAAAGAACAATCTGGCTTAGCTGTAGATGTAGCCAGACAAGTTCCCGGGGTTACCAAGGTAGTGAAAGTGTTTCGGTATATTATGTAATGAATTTAAAGGGCTACTTTAAATTATTTATTATTTTGCTGATGCTTACTCTCGTGCCTGGATGTCTTGGTACTATCTGGACAGGTGCTAATCTTTTTTATGATCGGCACAGCACATATAAAAAAATTAACGATTTTACTTTAAGCGCTGCTGCCAATCACGCCGTTTTTAAAGATAAGATGCTAAACTGTGACCTTTGCGTTATTGATATCGCCGTATTTAATGGCGATATTTTGCTATCAGGGCATGTGCCTTCCGAAACTTTACGGCAAGAAGCGGTTAATCGTGTAAAGTCAGTTGATGGCTATCGAAGAATTTTTAATCAACTTAGTATCCGTGATGACACCAATGATACAGTAGAAGATACGTGGATTACCGGAAAAATTCGTAGTCAAATCATAGCTGACGCAGATATAGATCCTAACCGATTTAAAATTGTAACTTCTGATTGTATTGTTTACTTAATGGGTGATGTGCTGCCTGAGCAAGCCAAAAAGGTGATTCAAATTGCACAAGAGACAAGAGGAGTTCGCAGGGTAGTTACTCTATTTAAATATTATACCTTGACCGAATCAAACAAGATTGTGCAAAATAAAAATGGCCTGAACAAATTCAGGCCATCTGCTGCTCTTCCCAATCAGGAAAGTGGCTAACCTGATGTGGATACTTATACTTTATCAATGGAATCGTCCTTTATCCAGTCGTTTACGCATTTTTCGTAATTTAAACTTGCGAAGGCACCTGCCTGTTGATTTTTTTTATTTATTTTCAAAGGGATAGTGTTTTTTTAAGAAATGCAGGTTAGAAAAGTTTGGACTAAAGGCATTAATATGTATAAGAATGCAACATTGGCGTTGCTTATCCACATTGATTACTTTATAATCCGCGCGAACGAATGGGTGGAAAAGTGAAAAATTTGCAAGGTTTGCATAAAGCATATTTGTTATTTGCTTGGCAATTTGGATTTACCTTGCTTATTGCGGCAGTAATGTTTGTCTGGTTGGGAAAGATAGCCAGCCTTTCAGCTATTTATGGCGGTCTGGTAAGCATTGTACCTTCCCTTTTTTTTGCCAGAACATTATTTCGCTATCAGGGAGCAAGGGCAGCAAAACAAATTGTTAACAGTTTCTACAAAGGCGAATTGTTAAAGATTTTTTTGTCTATACTATTGTTTGCCTTGGTTTTCCTGTGTTTTTCGGTAAACCCCTTGGTTTTTTTTGTTTCTTATATTTTGGTGCAAATGGTATTTTGGTTTGCGCCTTTGATTTTTGTTAATAATAAGCGGATAGGCCGAGAAAGTGACTGAAATGATATCAAACACTGATTATATTAAGCATCACCTAACCTATTTAACCTTCGACCTCAAAAATATGAGTTTTGGGTCACAAGGTGGTTTTTGGACCGTCAACTTAGATACTCTCTTTTTCTCGGTTGTTTTAGGTATTTTTGCGCTGGCAATTTTATATTTCGGTGCGCGACGAGTAACGACCGGAGTGCCTGGAAAATTACAAAATTTTTCAGAATTAATGCTTTCTTTTGCTGACAATCAGGTGAAAGATTGTTTTCATGGTAGAAATAAATTAATTGGTCCTTTAGCACTTACTATATTCATATGGGTTTTTCTCATGAACTTTATGGATATAGTGCCAGTTGATATTTTGCCTGCTATTGCGCAATTATTTGGCATTCATTATTTGAAAGTTGTGCCCACTAATGATTTGAATTTAACGTTCTCGCTCTCATTGTCTGTATTTATTTTAATTTTGTATTACAGTATTAAAATCAAAGGTCCCAAAGGTTTTATTAAAGAATTAACCTTGCAACCTTTTAATAACCCAATTTTTATACCATTTAACTTATTGCTCGAGTTGGTTGGTTTAATCGCTAAACCTATTTCCCTGGCGCTTCGTTTATTTGGGAACTTATATGCGGGCGAGTTAATATTTATTTTGATTGCCCTGCTTACACTACATGCTTCTGCTGATAGTAATGTGGCAACTACTGCTACCTTATCAGTGGCGCAATTTCTACTATCTTTAGGCTGGTCAATTTTTCACATATTGGTTATTACCTTACAAGCTTTTATTTTCATGGTGTTAACAATTGTTTATTTAAGTTTGGCGCATGAAGATCATTAGGAGTTTTTAGGTTTATTTTATGTTATCTGTCATTCCCGCAAAGGCGGGAATCCATTGTATAAGTATACTGTGGAATTAAAAGGGGTCCTCGCCTTCTCGGGAATGACATTCAGTTGGAAACGACATAAAAGATTGAAGATTTATTTTTAAACATTGTCCATTAAGGGGATTTATATGAATGCTGCAAATTTAATCGCACAAGTACAAGGCATGACTGTTATTGCAGTTGCTTTGCTAATTGGCTTAGGTGCTCTTGGAACGGCTATTGGTTTCGGTTTATTAGGCGGTAAATTCTTAGAGGGTTCTGCTCGTCAACCTGAAATGGTTCCCATGTTACAGGTAAAAATGTTTATTGTTGCAGGTCTTCTTGACGCGGTAACAATGATTGGGGTAGGTATTGCATTGTTCTTTACCTTTGCAAATCCTTTCCTAAATAACTTGGGTTCTTGATAACACTTGTTGGGGCGCAAGCCCCTTTCTGTTAACAGGAGAGATACCTTGGATATTAATTTTACGTTGGTAATTCAAATGCTGGTATTTGCCGCATTTGTTTGGTTCACCATGAAGTTTGTGTGGCCACCACTCACCAAAGCTTTGGAAGAAAGACAAGATAAAATCGCAGATGGCCTTGCCGCAGCAGAGCGTGGTCGCCGTGAGTTAGACTTGGCTCAGCATCGTATTAAAGACGAATTAAAGCAGGCTAAGGTACAAGCGGCTGAAATTGTTGAAAAAGCAACGCGACGCGCAGCGCAAATCGTCGAAGAGGCGAAAAATGAAGCACGTCATGAAGCACAACAATTAGCTAAAATGGCTCAAGAACAAATTTCGCAAGAAGTTAATCGCGCGAAAGACAATTTACGCAAGCAGGTTGCTACGTTAGCTGTTGCCGGTGCTGAGAAAATTTTGATGCGCGAGATCGATCAGAAGGCAAACAGTCAATTGTTGGATAGTTTAATAGAAGAGATTTAAGAATGTCCGATAACACAACTATTGCAAGACCTTATGCGAAAGCAGTTTTTGAATATGCTGAAAATGCTAAGCAGTTGTCCGCTTGGTCTGGTATTCTGCAGAATTTGGCGGATATTACTCAGAACCCAGATATTCGAGAGTTTATCGAAAATCCTGCGACAAGTAAGCAACAACAAATTAAATTGGTATCGGAACTTTTAGCCAAATTAAATAAAGAAAGCAGCGCGAATGAAGCGGTGGGTAATTTTATCCAAATGCTTGCTCAAAATAAGCGTTTGCCTATTTTAACGGATATCAGTGTGCAATTTGAAATTTTGCGAGCCGAACAAGAGAAAACAATGGCGGTTACCGTGATTAGTTTTTCGCCTTTATCTGCCTCGCAAGAAAAAAATCTTACTGATTCATTACAAAAACGCTTACAAAGAAAGGTATCTCTGGATATAAGTATTGACCCTGCCCTGCTAGGCGGAGCCGTTATTTATGCAGGCGACTTGGTTATTGATGGCTCGGTTCGAGGTAGATTAAATAAACTAGAATCCGATTTGGCCGCGTAAGAAAAGAGGATAATTCCATGTCAGAACAAATAGCTTTAAACCCATCTGAAATCAGCGAATTAATCAGAAAGAAAATTGAAGAATTCAATGTTGTTTCTGAGGCGCGTAATGAAGGTACAATCGTTAGTTTAAAAGACGGTATTGTACGTTTGCACGGCTTGGCGGATGTAATGTTAGGGGAAATGATTGAATTTCCTAACGGTATTTATGGATTAGCGCTTAACTTAGAGCGTGACTCGGTTGGAGCGGTAATTTTAGGTGATGCTAGCTCATTGTCTGAAGGACAGAAAGGTAAATGTACCGGCCGAATTCTTGAAGTACCCGTAGGTGAGGCTTTATTAGGCCGTGTGGTTGATGCCTTAGGTAATCCTATTGATGGTAAAGGCCCCATCCACGCTGAAAAGCACTCCCCCATTGAAAAAGTAGCTCCTGGGGTTATTTCTCGTAAATCAGTAGATCAACCCGTACAAACTGGATTAAAAGCGGTTGACGCGATGATTCCGGTAGGCCGTGGTCAACGTGAGTTAATCATTGGTGATAGACAAACCGGTAAATCAGCTATTGCTATTGACGCCATTATTAATCAAAAAGGCACTGGGATTAAGTGTATTTATGTTGCTATTGGTCAAAAAGCTTCTTCTATCGCAGCGATTGTACGCAAGTTAGAAGAACACGGTGCAATGGAACATACTATCGTTGTAGTTGCATCGGCTGCTGACTCTGCGGCGCTTCAGTTTATCGCTCCTTATGCTGGCTGTAGCATGGGTGAGTTTTTCATGGAACGTGGCGAAGATGCATTGATTGTTTATGATGACTTAACTAAGCAAGCTTGGGCATATAGACAAATTTCCTTGTTGCTACGTCGTCCACCCGGCCGTGAAGCGTATCCTGGTGATATTTTCTATTTGCATTCACGTTTGCTAGAAAGAGCGGCGCGTATCAATGAAGAAGAAGTAGAAAAATTGACTAACGGTAAAGTAAAAGGAAAAACAGGTTCATTAACAGCATTGCCGATTATTGAGACACAGGCAGGTGACGTTTCTGCATTCGTGCCTACCAACGTAATCTCTATTACGGATGGTCAGATTTTCCTTGATGTTGATTTATTCAACTCTGGTATTCGCCCTGCAATTAACTCCGGTTTGTCGGTATCGCGTGTAGGTGGAGCTGCGCAAACCAAAATTATGAAAAAGCTTGGTGGTGGTACTCGTTTGGCACTTGCACAATTCCGTGAGTTAGAAGCCTTCTCGCAATTTGCTTCTGATTTGGATGAGGCGACCCGTAAGCAATTAGAGCGCGGCCAAAGAATCACCGAGTTAATGAAGCAAAAGCAATACGCTCCTTATTCCGTTGCTGAAATGTCTGTTACTTTATTTACGGTAGAGAAGGGATATTTAGATGATGTGCCAGTAGCTGAAATAAGTAGTTTTGAAGCTGCTTTGTTAGGCTATATGCGTTCTTCGCATGCAGCGCTATTAGAGAAAATTAACCAAAGCGGTGCATATAATGATGAAATTGAAGCCCAGCTAAAAACAGCAGTTGAAGAGTTCAAAAGAACCGGTAGTTGGTAACAATTAATCAATAATACGAGCTTTTAGGTCTTTTCTGTCAAGATAAGACCTAAAAATTAAAAGCGTTATAAAACGCAAAAAGGTGAAGCAAGATTATGGCTGGTGCTAAAGAGATCCGTTCAAAAATTGCAAGTATTAAAAATACGCAAAAAATTACTCGCGCCATGGAAATGGTTGCAGCAAGCAAGATGCGCAAGACACAAGAAAGAATGCGCGCATCCAAGCCCTATGCAACGAAAATCTATGACGTGGTAAAGCATATTGCACGTGCTAATTCAGAGTATCACCACCCTTTTATGCGCGCCCGCGAAATTAAGAGGGTAGGTTATATTGTAGTAACAACCGATCGCGGCTTGTGCGGTGGCTTAAATGTTAACTTGCTACGCGAAACGGTGGGACAATTACGTTCTGAACAGAGCGAAGGTAAAGAAATCGACCTGTGTATTTTTGGTCGTAAAGGAAAAGCTTTTTTTAAACGCACAGGCGGACATATTATCGCTTCGCTAGACCATTTAGGAGACACTCCTAGCATGGGCGATTTAATTGGTGCGGTAAAAGTTATGATTGACGCTTTTTACAAGGGCGAAATTGATGCACTAAGTATTGTGTATAATGAATTTGTTAACACAATGACGCAACGTCCAACGGTAAAACAATTATTACCTTTACCTATTTCTGAAGAAGACACTAGCAAATTAGGCCATCATTGGGATTATATATATGAGCCTGATGCAAAAGAGTTATTAGATGAGTTGCTAGAACGCTATATTGAATTACAAGTTTACCAAGCTGTTGTCGAAAATATTGCCTGTGAGCAAGCTGCCAAGATGATAGCAATGAAAAGTGCAACTGATAACGCAGGTGAACTCATTAAAGAATTTCAATTGGCTTATAACAAAGCCCGGCAAGCCGCGATTACCCAAGAATTGGCGGAAATTGTCGGTGGTGCAGACGCTTTATAAGAGGGTAGTGTAATGAGCTTAGGAACAGTAGTACAAGTAATTGGTGCGGTAGTAGATGTGGAATTCCCACGTGATAAGGTACCGAATATTAATGATGCACTTAAACTGGTAGATGGTGACTTGGTATTTGAAGTGCAGCAACAGTTAGGTGATGGTATTGTCCGTACTATCGCTATGGGAAGTAGTGATGGTTTGCGCCGTGGTGAGAAAGCACTAAATACCGGTAATCCTATTCAAGTACCTGTGGGTAAAAAAACGTTAGGTCGCATTATGGACGTTTTAGGACGTCCGGTTGATGACGCGGGTCCTGTGGACGCGGAAGAATATTGGTCTATTCATAGAATGGCACCTAGCTATGAAGAGCAGGCAGGCAGCCAGGAATTATTAGAAACGGGTATTAAGGTTATTGATTTGCTTTGTCCTTTCGCTAAAGGGGGTAAAGTAGGTTTGTTCGGGGGTGCCGGAGTAGGTAAAACCGTTAACATGATGGAATTAATCCGTAATATTGCGATTGAACATAGCGGATACTCTGTATTTGCCGGTGTGGGCGAGCGTACTCGTGAAGGTAATGACTTCTATCATGAAATGAAAGACTCCAATGTATTGGACAAAGTTTCTCTGGTTTACGGACAAATGAACGAGCCACCAGGCAACCGTTTACGTGTAGCTTTAACTGGCTTGACTATGGCGGAGAAATTCCGTGATGAAGGGCGTGACGTATTGTTATTCATTGACAATATTTATCGTTATACTTTGGCCGGGGTGGAAGTATCTGCTTTATTGGGTCGTATGCCTTCTGCAGTAGGTTATCAACCTACATTGGCTGAAGAAATGGGTATGTTGCAAGAGCGTATTACTTCAACGAAAACGGGATCGATTACTTCTATTCAAGCAGTATACGTACCTGCAGACGACTTAACCGACCCTTCGCCAGCAACTACTTTTGCGCATTTGGACGCCACGGTTGTATTGTCACGACAAATTGCTGAGTTAGGTATTTACCCTGCAGTAGATCCTCTTGATTCAACTTCAAGACAATTAGATCCGCTGATTGTAGGTCAAGAACATTATGATACTGCAAGACGCGTGCAGCAAACCTTGCAACGCTATAAAGAGTTAAAAGATATTATTGCGATTTTAGGAATGGATGAATTATCTGAAGAAGATAAGCGTGTAGTTTCCCGTGCGCGTAAGATTCAACGTTTCTTATCACAACCGTTCTTCGTTGCCGAAGTATTTACTGGTTCTCCTGGTAAGTATGTGTCACTAAAAGATACCATCAAAGGATTCCAGGGAATTCTCTCAGGTGAGTATGATGATCTTCCTGAGCAAGCATTCTATATGGTTGGTAACATTGAAGAAGCGGTTGCCAAAGCGAAAACTCTATGAGGCAATCAGACATGGCAATAACAACACATTTAGATATTGTTAGCGCTGAGAAGGAAATTTTTTCTGGTATCGTGGAAATGGTAGTGGCTACGGGGGAGTTAGGTGAAGTAGGCGTAATTCCCGGTCATGCTCCATTGTTAACTCTTTTAAAGCCAGGAGAAGTTCGCGTTACTTTGCCTGGCGGTGAACAAGAGGTCTACTATATTTCTGGCGGTATGTTGGAAGTACAACCTTACAACGTAACGGTTCTTGCTGACGCAGTTGAGCGTGCAGAA
This sequence comes from Legionella adelaidensis, assembly GCF_900637865.1. NCBI lineage: Bacteria > Pseudomonadati > Pseudomonadota > Gammaproteobacteria > Legionellales > Legionellaceae > Legionella > Legionella adelaidensis. The sequence continues at coordinate 76,324 of NZ_LR134417.1, read as the reverse complement.
TTTTTAGATGAATCAGCCGCCCTGGCCGCGAAAGCCAAAGCTGAAGCGATGATTAGCAGCAAAGATTCTGAAATTGATTATTCAGTAGCAGCTACAGAACTTGCACGTGCTGTCGCACAGATTAGAGCGATTCAGAAAGTCCGCAAGAAAATGAAGTAATTATTCTTCTATAAAAATTCCTGCTACCTCACAGCATTGCGCGGAAATTCAAATTTTCCGCTCCCCTCACGGTCGCGGCTCGGAGAAACTGAGCCGCACCGTAAGCAAGCGGAAAATTTGGTTAATGGTCGTCGATTCTTGTACCCTTCTTTTTCCCTCTAGTCTTCTCCACATGCGTGTCAACAATTTCCACATCTACCACCACCGGCCCTGCACCATGTATTTCTTCTCGTAAAGTGGACATCTTACCAAAAAGGAAAAATATTTCTGCAGTTAAAAAAAGCGGAGAGAGAAGTGTATGCCATAAATTAGTTCTAAGTGAGGGATAGCGTCCTTCCATTAAATGTCCTATTACGTGCAACAGTATGCCTACGATTAAGAGTATTAGAAAAGTCCAAATAGAAAAGACCGTGGGTCCTCCATATCCAATCGTGTTTGCAATCCATAATAGAATAATAAATAGAGGCGTTACCGTTAAGGCAATTAACCAATTGAGTCGGAAATAATAGATAAGAACGAGTAAGACCAAAATGTCAGTTAAGGTAATTTCAAAAACACCGGGCATGAATACATGAATAAAATTGAAGAAAACCATAAAAGCTAACAAAAGAAGTATTATGCTTGCCATATGAACATAACGAGCATAAGGATTTCTATGATATTGCGCGTACTCACGAGCTTGCAAAATAAAAGGGATCATCATTAACTTCCTGTTTAAGAGAGATAAAATAAAAATAGCACATAAGGTGGGGAATTACCTGCGGATTTCTTTTGCTATCTAGAATTAAGGTGAGTGGAAGCCGCAAGGCCAACAATTTTTGCAAGATCGTTTGTTTGGGTCGTGCGGCGAGCAACGCTTGCTTTGTAACGTTACATGGTTATTTTCAATATTAAAAAAAGAACATTCCCTGCCCCCTGGGCACCTGGGATATAAGTAATACCTAAGGCTGTTTTTCGATAATTTAACGAAAGCCAGGGCAAGGCTCCCGGGAATGGAATTCCCTGAAAAATATCGGGGCGCGCAGTAACAAACGCCGATACCCCGGCCCCGATTTTACTGTTTTCGGTAACGTCAAACATTTTTAAGTAAGCATAACCCGCAATAGGCTCCACGTTTTTATGAGAGTCAAGAAAAGCAAAACTGTAGACTCCATGCCAATTTCCCTTCTCGTCGTATAAACCCTTTCCTAGGCCGCCTCCCCAAGCCGCTTCATTGTATGTTTTTAATTTTTCTTCGGAGTAAGTAAAACGGTTATGCCATGCGTAACCGGAAAGATAAATCTCACCATCTCCTTCAGTGAAAATCTGGTGAATACGTTCACAAGCAGGTTTGAACCAGGAAGCCCAGCCTTGGCAGCCGAGAGCAGAAAATGAAGGAGCGCAATAGAATAGTGAAAATAACAGGAGTAATTTTTTCACAATTTCTTGCAGCAGAGGTTTAATAACCCACTGATTTAATGATAAAGTTTTAATTTGCCTATTCCATTAAATGCATGAACACGTATATTAATAATAAAGCAATATTAAATGCAATTTTACTGTAGATAAAACATGGACTTGTTACGAAAAAAGGATGTAAAAGCTTTATGTGATACGGAGACGCATTTATTAAAGTGTCTTACAGCGTTTGATCTTACTCTTTTAGGTATTGGCGCTATTATTGGCGCGGGTATTTTCGTACTTACTGGTATTGTTGCTGCAACGCAAACAGGTCCCGCTATTGTCTTTTCCTATGTTATGGCTGGTTTGGCTTGTGCTTTCTCGGCGCTTTCTTATGCAGAATTGGCCGCCTCTATTGGAGGCTGCGGTAGTGCTTATGGATATGCCTATGCCGGCTTTGGAGAGGTTATAGCCTGGATTGTAGGCTGGGATTTATTATTAGAATACTCTATCGCTGTGTCTGCCGTATCGGTGGGTTGGAGTAGTTATTTTAATGATTTGCTTTTAGCTATTAAAGTAAATATTCCTTTGTTCTTGCTGCATGGACCGTTGGATGTTAATCCTGGTTACTTAAATATTTTAGCACTCTTAATTGTTGTTACCTTATCACTGTTGCTGATCATGGGAGTTAAATCCAGCTCGCGAGTTAATAATTTAATGGTGCTTATCAAGTTATCTGTAATTTTTTTATTTATTGTGATTGCTTGTTTAGAAGTTAAGCCTACGTATTGGACTCCTTTTGCTCCCTATGGCTGGCAAGGGATTATGGAAGGAGCTTCTTTAATATTTTTTGCCTATGTAGGGTTTGATGCCGTATCCACTGCCGCAGAAGAGGCCATAGATCCACAACGTTCTTTACCTATTGGGATTATCTTCTCTTTATTTATATGTACGGTTTTGTATATTGTTGTGTCAGGATTGCTGACAGGGATTATTCCTTATCCAGAGCTTAATGTTGCGTCCCCTATAAGCCATGCCTTATTAAAGTTAGGATATAAAATGGCGGCAGGTCTAGTAGGGGTGGGTGCTATAGCGGGTTTAACCACCGTGATGTTAGTCCTTTTTTATGGCTTAAGCCGTGTTTTCTTCGCAATGGCAAGAGATGGTTTATTACCCCGTTTTTTTGCAGTAACTAACGAAAATACAAAAACTCCCGTCAGAATAATTGTGTTATGCGGAATGATTATGGCTACCATATCAGCCTTTGTTCCCATTGGTGATTTAGCGGAATTAGTTAATATAGGAACTTTATTTGCATTTATGGTGGTATGCACAGGAGTCATCATTTTGCATTACCGGGAACCTGACTTACCCAGACCCTTCAAGACGCCTCTGATGCCTTATATACCCATCCTGGGAATACTAAGCTGTGCATACTTAATTGTCCATTTGCCCTGGCTAACTTTGTTGCGTTTTGTTATTTGGATGGCGATGGGCATGGTTATTTATTTTTCTTTTAGTATAAAAAATAGCGTGCTGTGTAAGGAAAGTTAACGGATAGTTACATACATTAAGGCAGAAACTAATGCCGAGGCGGGGACTGTAAGTAACCAGGTTAAAAAAATTACTTTTAAAATGGGCCAATGAATCCCTCCTGTTCCGGTGACTAAACCTACCCCCGCAATAGAGCCAGTTACTGTTTGTGTAGTGGATACGGGTATTCCTAATTCAGTAGCAGTAAAAATTATGCTTGCTGCCCCAGCCTCTGCTGCACAGCCCCTAAAGGTATTTAATTTTGTAATCTTGGTGCCCATGGTATGCACAATTCGCCACCCTCCGGCTAAGGTTCCAAGACTGATAACCATTTGACATGACAAGACCACCCAAAAAGGTATATAAAAATGAGCGCCTATCCAACCTGCTGAGAAAAGAACCATAGCGATAATTCCCATAGTTTTTTGCGCATCATTTCCCCCATGCGTTATGCTTAAAAAAGCGGAAGAAATTAATTGGAATATTTTGAAAATCTTTAAATGTTCTTCCTCTTGCTTTAATAGAGTTTTTTTTAAAAAGAAAGTGATAATTAAGCTGACGAATAGCCCTAGAAAAGGTGATATAATAATTCCTATGCCAACTTTAATAAAACCAGCCGGTTTCAAACTGGTTATTCCCGCTTTTATGAGTGCGGCTCCAGCCAGGCCTCCAATTAAAGCATGAGAAGAGCTAGAAGGTATCCCATAATACCAACTTAATAAATTCCAAAAAATCGCCCCTAGAAGAGCAGAAAGAAGAAAAGGGACGTCTACGATTTCCAGGTCGATTAAATCCTTGCCGATAGTATTCGCTACCATCAAATGAAAAAATAAAAATGCGATAAAATTAAAAAAAGCAGCCCAAATTACTGCTTGGGTAGGGGTGAGTACACCTGTGGTAACAATAGTCGCTATGGAATTCGCGGCATCGTGAAATCCATTAATAAAATCAAAAAGAAAAGCAATAAAAATTACAAATAGAATAAAAAAGGTCCCTTGCTCCATGAGATTACTCTCCGCTTTTAGGGCACAGGAAAATATTTTATACCTAAGAAACTACAAAATGCTATTTTGTTTTTAAAGTAGGTTGGCGCCGATAGGCTCAACATTCATTAGCGAGAGCGTTTGTTGGGCCTCGGCGCCAACCTACTTTTTGTGAAGAACAACCAGCCACTTAGTTCGTTAAGCCTTGAAATTTAAATATAGTAGCTAGTTTTAGTCATTACTTTGGACATTAGCCGCATTAGCTCTTGAATGGGCCGCGGTAGCTCTTTTGCTCCAGCTTTTCTTGCTAATTCTGCATGCTGTATTTCTTCTTCTTGCATCTTTTTCAGAATGATTTGCGTTTTCTCATCCAGCTTTGGTAATTTTTGTATATGATCTTCTAGGTGTGCAGTAACCTGGCGCTCTGTTTCTACTACAAAGCCTAAGCTCCACTGATCGCCAGCAAGTCCTGCCAAAGCGCCAATTAAAAATGACTGTGTATACCATATAAGATTTAGTATGCTAGGTTGACTTCCTAATTCGTTAAGTCGAAGTTCGCACCAGCCTAAGTGATCAACTTCTTCTCTAGCGGCCTTTTCCATTTGTTTTCGGGTGCCTGGTAGTTTTGCGGTTAAAGCTTGTCCCTGATAGAGCGCTTGCGCGCACACTTCTCCCGCATGATTGACTCGCATAAGTCCAGCTACGTGTTTTTTTTCCGCATGATTTAATTGGGGTTCAGGCATGTTAAGGGCGGGGCTAGAGCGCTCGACAAACCTGTTTTGTGGAACAAAAACACTGCGTAACAAGCTATCAAAGTTAATTATAAGCTCTTCAACCGGTTTAAAAATTTTCATATTACTACTCATCAAGATTTGTCGTTTGCCACCACGGAAATACTACTACCTACCCCATTTGCCTTTATTTTGGGATTATACATCGATTCTGCCTGAATTGCCGGAACAGTAAATGTCCCGACATTCGTTGCTTTTATTCGATAAACAATTTCACGGCTATTCGAATCAATACTGCCAAAAAATATGACACGGTCCTCTCTAATGTCAAAATAATCCATATACGTTATTTCCTTTTTGATGCTGTCTTGCACAACTTCGAATCCGCCCGGCAGCAGATCAAGAATGACGATATTGGACAGATAGTGTTCACTCAGGCCACGTATTTGGATGTGTACCTCGATTTCCTCTCCCAAACTAGTCGTGTTAATGACCTGACCCTCTTTAGAGCGATATTCACGATATACCTCGATACCTTGCGCTACACTCTCTTTGGGAATATTTTTATCAAAGCCGGACTCAGTAACTTGATAAAAATAATTTTTTCGCTGTTGATCCAGGAAAATTGCGGCGATTGCATTTTCACTTAAAGGGGCTACACCATAATTATCATTTAAGTTAAGAAGTGTAGGCTCATTATTATTAGCTAATTTTTGCGCGATACTTAAACCCGTCCAGGCATCCGTTTCCTTTGCGGCATAAGAACCTAACCCTAAAATGCCATAAGAAGAAAAGATAGTATTAATTTCATCGCTATTCAGTTTAGAAGTGATTTCTAATACTAAATTTTCATCTTGCTTCTCTAATAATGCAGGAAAATGGTTACCAAGCAAGTACAAGTATTGGGCGTTGGCAGAGTTTTGATCATAAAAATCGCTGTCAGATTGCCTAGAAGCATTAGGTTGATAGGCTCTAATTAACTGCTCTGCTTCTTTATCATTTTTGAGCAATTTAAATGAAGCAGCGATATAGGCTCCTATAATTTCTTGTTTCCAAGAAGGGTAAGACTTATCTAAATACAAAATGAGATTGGTTATATAGTTTGAAGTTACAACCTGGTTTCTGGTAAGAATGTATATAGCATAAGCTTGGTTGCGTGCCATTTCTAAACTGGTAGCGTTGGCAGAAGCGAGCTGCATTAAATAATCTAAACCTGCATCATACATCTCATCAGAAATAGAATATTCATACTCATACGCTTCGGTTAGAAAATGCATAGCATACACAGAAATGAATTGATTGTTTTGGTTGTCGATACTACCGGGCCAGTAAGTGAAACTACCATTGGTCATTTGTCTAAAAGCAAGAAGCGAAATGGTTTGCTTAACTTTCTCCTCTACCTCCTGAGGGTTGTCCGTTAACCAATGTTGATCGCCAATAATAAGTAATGGGAAAGCTTTACTGATGAGCTGCTCGGTACAACCATAGGGGAAGTTGTCGAGATAGCGTTGTAATCCAGCCGCCAAAATTAAAGGGCTGCTCGATAATGCCGCGGTAACGGTACGAAACTCAGGGTATAAAGCACGTCTGAGGTCCACTACCCTTTTTTCATCATTATCTCTTCCACTAATAACCGTGGTTGAAAACGCAGTTGCCGGGCGAATACTAAGAGAAGAAATAATAGAAGCTTCTTTATCACCTTTGCGAGTAGAAAAAGTAAGCGTTGCATTTCCCAGTTGATTAAGAGCGCGAAGTCGATACCGTATGACCGCTTCTTTGCCTGCAGGAATTATTATTTCATGAGGATTTTCTGTAACAACTTGTAACTCTGGAGAGACTTCGAGATTAACTCCTATAGGGTCTTCTCCTGCATTTTTTAAATTATTGGCGATACTTGCAGTAACCTCAAATTCGTCACCGGGACTGACGAAAGTAGGAACGTTGGGATTTATAATAAAATCACCTTTTACTTCCGCTTTCTTTTCAGAAGAGCCTACCGCATCCAGAGAAACTGCTACAGCCATGACGTGTAAAGTGCCATTAAAATAATCAGGAATAGGGTAAGAAACTTTGCGCACATTGGCGTCACTTTCTAAAAGCCCAGACCAAAAAACAACTGGTAAATCTGTTTTTCGTTTAAATGGATTCAAGTACTGCGAAAGGAGATCTTCTCCGCCGTCACCGCCTACCGAAGAGAGCTCTCTTTCGCGTATAAATTTGGGAAGAATCTGATCGACAGTTTGTTGCGTAATAACTTCCAATGCTCTTTTTTGAAAGAAAAAGGCTAAGGGCTCAGGCATTGCATAGCGAGCAACTTGCAAAATCCCTTCATCTACTGCAAAAACTATTATTTTTCCTGGCTTATCTGTTGCATATTCAATGGCAAAGTTATCTCCTGGCTTTGCTTCACTAGCTGTATTTAAAGTTATATTAACCTTGTGTATTTCGCTATCTACCGAGAAAGGCACGACACTATAACTCAATGGATTGATAAAAATCTCGGGAGAATTCCAATCTCTTACAAAAGCTACGTTGACATAACCGTTGCCTTGAAAATCTTCAGGAATATGAATGGTCTGTAATGAGCTTGTCGTTTCTGTCTTAAACCACTTACTGACATAAACTTTTTCTCGCTCAATAGTTATAAGTCCAGTGCCCACATAAGGAGCAGTTATTTGCAATTCAATATCTTCGCCTGCCGCATAAGCTTCTTTATTCAGCTTAACGCTTAGCTCGGCATTTCTAGCGAGTGATTGCTGGCTGTCGCCCACCACACTAAACTTAAGTTGACTGATTTCAGTATTATTCTTATCAAGAATATTGAGCGCATAATTACCAATGTTTTGTGTAGGTAGTGCATAGTTTAAACCCTGTTCAGTTAAAGTTAGTGGCTCTGTCTTAATAACTTTACTCTGCATTATGGATTGATATTGGTAAGTACCATCTGCTTTTTTTACCAAAGTGGAAACGGGTTGTAATGAGACTAACTGGATTTTCAGATCGGACAAAGCAATCGGATTTAATTGCGGGTTGATAGCTAAATAATTAACGCTTCTTTGGCTATTTTGTTTAATAAATTGCAAATCCCCATCGGACTTGAAGCCTATAAAGTATGGCAGTGGGCTTACTAATACAGAGGATTGGGTTGTTACACTTCTGCCTCCCTCGGCTTCAAATCCTTCGGCAAAAAAAGTGAGTTGGTAGCTTGCTTTGGCAAAACGTTGCAAGTTTAAGTTAAAAACTGTCTCGCCTTGCCCGTTTGTTTTTTGGTCCTTTAAAGTGTCGGTAAAAACCTTCCCCTGTTTTTTTGTGTCAAGAAGAGGGTCGAAAAAGATATATTCGGGATATTGAACAAAAGAAATAATTTTGGGCTCCAGAAGGATTCTAGCTGCAATTTTTCGGTCAGCGGCGGGAGCACCATAAAGATTCCATAAAACAACTTTAGCGAGTAAATTGTCAGGGGAGACCCAACCTTTATTGTCAATACTAGAAAAAGAAGATTGAATCCGCATCCTGTCGGGTTGGAATTCCGCCACTTTAAAATTAACGGACCCCAGATAATTCTCCGGGTGATCGTCTTTTACTAAGTACAGATTTGCATAATATTGGCCGGTTGGGGACGTTTCTTGTGTCAGGAAGTCATAGGTTAAATACCCCAGCTCGTCTACTGAAAACTTTTTATCAGAGACAACCGTTCCGCGTGGGTCACTAATAGATAGTTGGACCGTAAGTCCTGGAGGTTGTGCTGCTGCATATGCCTGCTTAAGAATAATACCAAGATGTGCAGTATCTCCAGGCCGGTATATCCCTCTGTCTGAAAATAAATAGGCGCTTAAACTATTTAATTCTTGGTTGCTCGTATACAGGCCGCCTACATCATAGCGAGAAAAATTTAATTGGCGATTACTGTTATTGTAAGGAATAAATGAAACGTCCGTACCCAATGCTGCTAAATAAACGACCGGTTCTTTTTCTTCAATATAATCTTTTAATGAGGGAAAATTTGCCCTGCCTTCCATATCTGTAGGAACAGAAAGAATAGGTAAACCATTTTTTCCCAAAACAGTAATGGTCACGTTTGCCTGCGGTATTCCTTGGCTAATGGATTGTACAAAAACATCATGGCTGCCATCCTGATTATCTTTCACAATCATGGCTAAATCAGTAATTAAAACGAGTCGATTAGCGCTCACATCAATCGGTTCGTTTTTTTCACTATCCCACCCTTGCGCGTGCAAGAGAAAGAGCCCTTGCGGTCCACCGCTATTAGCTGCATTCGCCAAGTATTTTTCAAAATCTAATGAAGTGTATTGTTGTTTATTATCGCTAGCATTAAATTGTTGGATTTCCGAAAAAATTTCACTGATATTTTGCTGGTTAAAATTAGAGTTAATAAAATAAGGGTTATTAAAATCACCTTGTGTTTGAGTTACTAATTGATTGATATCTTGAGGAAGTATACGAGCAAAGCTGAATTTAACAGCAGGAACCCCTCGAATTAAAGCAGATAGCTTTTTTTCACCGCTTAAAGAAAGTAAGGCTCCCTTATGGAGAAATCTGATTTCTTTAGGATATTCAGGAACCTTAATAATCGTTGCGAAGTTATTACTTAGTTTGAAGTTATCAAGTCCGCGCAAACCTTTATCTATTTTGACATAGGCATAGCGGGGAGTCTGTGCTGAAAATCGAAAGGTATGCAGGGTTGAATAATTAAACTCAGCAGGAATACTTTCTAAAGCCAGCGGTTGTGATAATGCTAATATCGTTGGATTTACTTCTCCTGGATTTGTCCACTCATAGTCTTTCCTCTCTTCATGAATTGCCGAGGCGGGGTAATCTTTTGGTAAAAGATATACATGCATATGTTGAAGAAGTTCTTTCTCGGTCACCCCCAGTGTCGTTTCCACAGCCAAAATTTGCTCTGGCCTATCTTGCGCGTCGCGAACTATTTCTCCTTTCGCCGCATTAATTTTTAAATAATTGCTAATATCAGGAATTAATAGGTTTTTAGATAAAGAAGCACCTAACTCTCCTTTACCAGTAGTAGGGTGTACTCCCGGCTTAACTTCTAAAATTAAATATTTGGGAGTGTCCGTTAAAGTGATGGGTTCGGAGCGTAAATAGGCAATTCGATTTTGCTTATCAAAGGTGATATTAAAGTGATAATATTTGGGTTCTATTTTTTGGTTCTTAAGAGCCTCCAAGCTGAGCACAGTATTTTTTTCCATGCTTTGCGGATCTACAGGGTAATTGAAGTGGATAGTGCCAACTGCTTGTCTTAATTTTGGGTCGACAGGATCTTGGTAGAAAGTAAAATCTGTAATTTTGGCCTGAAAGGACGGAGTGATAAAAGTATAAGCATAATCTTCCATGTGCGCATTTTTCGCAAAAAAATCCTTATTGAATCGAACGGTATATTTTTGCTCTGCGGGCCAATTATCGGTAGGGGAGAACAGAAGTTGATTATCATTAGACCAATACCATTTTCCCGGTATGGAGGGCGTTATCTCTACCCCCTTGGTTACCTCTTTCCCGACCAAATCAAGAGGTGCTACTGATTGCGGGGTCAATTCCTCTTGCCCTTCGGTTTTTAAGCCAAAGACAATGGTTAGGGGATCAGGCGGGGGGATTTCTTCTTCTTCAGTAATGAAGGGCGCCTTGGGAGTAGTGATATTGGCGGTAATTAATTGTGGTTTTGGTAATTGGCTATACCAATAATAAGTTCCCACTCCCATGCCTAATAAAACAAACAGGGTTATGAATGACGTCCAGAAAGCCTTAGGATGTGTTTTCGAACGGAGGCGAAAATAATTAATCCAGGGGGGGCTTGACCAGTTTATTCGGCCGAGGATGAGCGCGAAGAATGCGGCAACGCGGGTGAAAGGAGAAGAAGACTTGCTTTTATTCATATATAATCCTGGGGCGAATGAGGTTGTCTATGAAATTTTTTAAAATAATTAGCTTAACCCTTGTTGGATTATTTGTCAGTGGGCTATTAATACTTTTTTTCTTGCCTAAGCCTGCTTTGCTAGAGGGCATCCCATTTTCTTACGCCGTCTTTGATAAAAATAATGAGTTATTACGTCTTACCATCAGTCAGGACGAAAAATACCGTGTTTTTACCCCTCTGCAATCTTTTTCACCTTCACTGATCGAAGCAACGCTACTTCAAGAGGATCAGTATTTTTGGCAACACGTTGGTATTAATCCCTTAGCTATGGCTAAGGCCTTTTGGCAAACGTATGTTCTTCATACGCGAAGGTTTGGTGCTTCTACTATTACCATGCAAGTAGCCCGTTTGCGTTTTGACATTCAGTCAAAACATTGGGCAGGTAAATTAAAGCAAATTATTCGCGCCCTGCAATTAGAAATGCATTACAGTAAAGAAGAGATTCTTGAGGCGTATTTAAATCTTGCACCCTATGGCGGGAATATTGAAGGAGTAGGGGCAGCCAGTCTCATTTATTTTAATAAAAAGGTGAAAAATATTTCTCTTCCAGAGGCGCTCACGCTCAGCGTTATTCCCCAAAATCCCACAAAAAGAGTGCCTGACAAAATGGGAATGACTTCCGTTAGAAATAAATTATTTGACCGCTGGGTAAAATTACACCAAGAAGATAAAAACCAGACTTATTTATTTAAATTACCCGTGCAAATGCGCTCTCCTCGCCACCTTCCATTTGAAGCCCCTCATTTTACCAATGCAATTCTGATGGATAAAAATAAGCCCTCACTCAATGCCGTTACCACCTTGGATTTAAACTTACAACATGCTTTGGAGCATGTTTTGCAATCTTATACTCGCAGGACAAAAAATAAGGGAGTAAGTAATGCGGCATTAATGTTAGTGGATCGTCGCGATATGGAAATAAAAGCGTTGATAGGTTCGACTAATTTTTTTGATCCACGTATTCAAGGACAAATTAACGGAACGGCAATAAAACGATCGCCAGGCTCCACATTAAAACCATTTATTTATGCTTTAGCGCTTGACGAAGGGGTTATTCACCCTTACACCGTTTTAAAAGATGTATCCTCAAGTTTTTCAGGATATAACCCGGAAAATTTCGATTATGATTTTTTAGGCCCTGTACGCGCCAAAGATGCGCTTATTCTTAGTAGAAATATCCCTGCACTTTACCTTACCAATCAATTAAAAAAAAATACCCTGTATCAATTACTAGAAAAAGCGCAGGTAAGTGAATTAAAACCAGAAAATTATTATGGTTTAGCCCTTGCACTCGGGGGTGCAGAACTTACTATGCGAGAACTAATTGGTTTGTATCTCGCCTTGGTAAACGAGGGCCAGTGGAAGCCTATTCGAAAGTTTGTTAATGAGCCTCTTGGTAGTGGAGTACGTCTCTTTTCAAGAGAAGCCAGCTTTTTAGTATTAGATATGCTTAAAGACACTGTAAGACCTGATAATTTAGTTTTCTCCAATGCTAACTTTCCTATAGCCTGGAAAACAGGAACCTCTTCCGGGTTTAGGGATGCATGGACAGTAGGAGCGTTTGGGCCTTATGTGTTAGCAGTATGGTTAGGAAATTTTAATAATCAAAGTAACCAAGCGTTGGTAGGTAAAGATATCGCGGCTCCTTTATTTTTTGAAGTAATCGCTGCAGTTAAAGAAAATACAAAAGGAATGCCTCCATTGTCTCTTTCTTCTCGTGGGCTCAATTTAACGAAGGTAGCCGTTTGTAAAGCATCTGGTCTGCTGCCTACCCGCTATTGCCCGGAACTGGAAATGACTTGGTTTATTCCCGGAAGATCACCCATAAAAATTGATAATATTTATCGAGAAGTAGCAATTGATAGCAGAAGCGGATTACAAACCTGCCATCCCGATAAAGATACCCGTTTTGAAGTATACGAATTTTGGTCCACCGATCTGTTAAAAATTTTTAAACAAGCCGGGATTCAAAGGCGTATCCCTCCTCCTTTCATGAAAGGTTGTATAGTCCTTAACCCACGCGGTTTTGCACCGCAGATTACCTCATTACAAGAAGGCGTGCGCTATATAATTAATGCAAGAACACAAAAAACCATGGAAATTCCCTTATCTGCTACTACGGATGCAGATGTGCGCATGGTCTATTGGTTTATAAATGATACCTTTTTAGGAAAAACAGCCCCTTCAACCCCATTTATGTGGAACGCGAAATCCGGTAAATATGTTGTGCGTGTATTAGATGACCATGGTTTGTCTTCTGCTCGCGACATCACCATCCAGTTAGAAGGGTAAATTGGAAAAATAGAGTAGAATCCGGGAAATACTGTAGACAAAAAGATTCATGTTTGGAGCTTGTCTTAAAATAGCAATAGTTACAATCTATTTATTCGCTTCTAATCTGCGTAAAAAATTTAAGCTTGCCAACTAAAAAGATAAAACAGTTTTGATGAAAATAATTTCAAAACCTGTAAGATCGGATTTTTTGTGGAGATGTCCAAATGGTGAAATCACAACATGAAGAGTTACTGCTTCGTGCACAGTTTACTAAGTTGATAGTCCAGATACAAAGTAATATTGGGAAACTAGGCCAAATGAATATTAATCGGGATATTCTCACTGAACTCCATGACGACTTTTCTACGGCATACGATAAATATATAAAAAGCAAGCATAATCTGGAAGATTATTTGTACTTTAGGGCAAGGGCATTTCAGATTAAGAATCGCTTTTTAAATAATATGACTTCCTTCTCCCCTGACTTACAGCAAATTGTTGGTAACATTGTTTTAGCGATATTGGGTTTAGGCGTTATCTATGGTTTAGCTGTTGGTGTTAACTATTTGGTTAATGGCAAATTTTTATTCTTTCAACCTGAGCCAGTCCGCAGAGTTGAAGCTGTTTTTAATGCTGTCGATGCATTAAAAACAAATCCATTCGCTGCCCAATTGAGCACATAACTTTGAGATATATAATCCCGTCTTGTTGGATGAAACTTGTTGGCCATATAGGTTAAAATTATATGCCTCTTCAATAGTTAAACTATATACTGGCTCCAATTTTAAATTTAAGCGGGAATTATTATAAAAGAAAGCGGAATTATTAATGTAGGAAGTTAACATACTACGCAATAGAGCCGGTTTGCACCATTCATGCAAACCGGTAGGTATATTGAACCCCTAAACAAGTAAATTTACGCCTAAACTTACTTGAAGCGCTGGACGGTTTATATACTCTTTCCAAAATCCAAAGGCTGCCCTTGCTCCGGGTGAAAACTCTGGCCCCCCTTTTCTTTCTATAACTTCAGTAGGTCCGATTGCCAATGGGGCGATAAAGTCACTGAAATGCGTTTCGATAACCGCGTGAATTAATCTTTCTATCTTCTTCTGCTCATTACTATCTGGAATACTTCCTGAGTGCATACGAAAGAGTATTTCTAAAGTCGTTATAGTACGATTTTCGTAATAAATAGATTGTGTTAAAGCACTTTGTATTTGCATACGCGGAGCGCTTACAACCTGGAATAAATAATCATAGAGTTCGTTGTTGAATTGATTGCAATCCAAGGTATTTTTGAGTGCTAAAACGAGATAAAGCAGACCATTCTCGGTTTCTGCTTTTTTAGTCCCTATTGTGCGAATGGTGAGGGGGGTAGTTAAAGAGTCTACGAACTCTTCCGTAAAAGGTAATTCTTTGAGTAATTCCAAGATAGCGTTTATAGCTAGAGAGTTTTCGCATAATGTAGCCCCTTCTAAAGCCATAAGAGCAATGTATAAACCATGGGCTTTCTCACTACTTTCCCGGAAAGTTAAGTCTTTGCATAATTGATTTTTGCCGGGTAATCGTAATGCTCTTTTAAAAAGGGCCACTAATTCTTTTAGTACCAGATCATCTTTGGTTAATACCGCCTGATAAAGCGAAAGAATCAGTAAATAGCCAACCGTTTTTTCTTTAAAGCGTCCTTGCGCGATAACTTTCGCCAATTGTTCATCAAATTTATCAGGGCTGGTGTCTAAAAAACCTTGCAACATACCTATAAAAAATAAAGCGTTTTTTTGATTTTTATTAACACCAATTGCACCCCATAAACCACGTGTTATTTCTATAAACCCATTGGTTCCTAAAGCCCCTTGTATGAGCATTTTTACTGTAGGGAGTGGGGCTGCAGCAAATATTTTTTGAAAGAGAGCTTGAATTGAGGCCGCTATCTCCTCATTTTGCGATAAAGTAGCAATCAAAATCAGGGATAAAGGACGTTTTCCATCAGAAATTGAAAAATAAGGGAGGACCATTTCAGGAAATTTAGCGCCCAGTATTCCTAGTAACCCACATATTTGCACGGAATGCCTTGCGTTCTTTTCTTGAAGGGAGAATTGCAAGCACTCCACTAACCAGAGAATGAAATTATTTTTTTGGAGTTCCGCAGGGGTTAACTGCCCAACGATGGGAGTGAGTAATACTAAAAAATCTTCCACGTCTTCGCGAGTGAAGTGAACTTTCGGTTTTTTGGTAGAAAGAAATTGCTCTTGATTATCAAAATGATGGGTAATAGCTAAAGTCATAAAAAATCCTTTTTTTATTCTTGTTAAAATCTATTTAGAAACAGTCCTTGTTTCTAAAGTATGTCTGATACTTCAAATTGCTCGATTTGCACGGCAAGGTTTGTGCCTAATAAGTTAAAAACGAGTAATCGTTCACTTATTGGGTTTTTCTCGGGGTTTCCTAGACGCAAAAATTGACAAATCAAAATAGCATTTTGGAGCTCCTTGCGTATATATTAGTACAAAATTCGCAAAAGAGTCACTACCTTTTTGAGGGGCTATGAATATATTGAAAAGAATGGAGTTGTTAGAAGCAGATGCAGACGATTTTGGTTTTAGTTGGGAAAACACCGATCAAATCATTGCTCAAATAAAGAGTGAAATAAATGAAATAATTGAGCACCTTCAGGTGGAGTCCTGTCAAAACCCAAAAGGCTTACAAGAAGAAATTGGCGATCTATTTCATGCGGTAATCTCTTTATGTGTTTTCTGTAAATTAGATCCGGAAGAAACCCTAAAATTAACCACGAATAAATTTGAACGAAGGTTAAATGCGGTAAAAGATTTGGCGCAGAAAGATGGGTTGGCTTCTTTGAAAAACCATTCTTTTAAAGACCTTATGAAATACTGGGATAAAGCCAAAAAAGAGGTCAGTTAATTGACAAAATAAAAATACCTCCCTAACCTAATTTGTGCAACGCAATATAAAAGGAGATTTATAATGCAAAATAATCGTGATAATCCGTTAAATATGTTCTCTAATTTAACGGCACCTTATGCGAGTCTGTTGGAAAAGTATTTTACTACCATGCCCATGCTAAAACCTGAAAATTTTTTCCAGATGCCTGACAATGATTTGCTAGAAAAACAACTGCATATGTTTATTCATAATGGTCATGTTACTTTAGAATATTTTAAAGAGATTTCTTTATCCATGGCAAAAAGCCTGGCACCTCTACAAAATCAATTTGGTGGTAAAAATACGAGCAATCAAAAAGCTTCAAGCGAAAGCCGTAATATTCCAATAGAAACGGAAGGAAAAAGCAAAAAATCTAAAGCAAAAAGTGCAAATGGAAAGAAAACAAGCACAAAAAAAGCACCCTCAGCTAAATTAGCAAAGCACGAGAGTACTCCTAAAACAAAACCTCAAGCAAAAAAAGGTAAGTCTGCCGAACAAGGTAAAAAAGAAGATCCATATGCCTTGGGTGCAAGAGTCCAAGGTCTTCAAAGTTCCCCCATGCAGTCAAGCCAGGATAAAAATAAAAAGCAAGGTATGTAATTAGAGGGAGACTTAAAGGGTTTCGGGCTGAAAAATACTTTTTTATTTCGAGTTCCCGCGAAATGCGGGAATTTTTTCAAGTTCTACTCTTTCATATATTCAAGATGTGTGAAGTATTTTATATCCTCTTAATCATCCGCATTAACGTTCGCCAACCATGGGCATTAATAACATCGCTTTTTTCTAACCATCCTCTTCTTGCTTGATAAATACCAAATTGCATAAATCTCAATTCTCTTACACTATGCGCATCACTAGAAATTGCCATTTTTACTCCAATCGATTTCGCCATCTGGCAGTACAAGTCATTAATATCTAAACGATAAGGTTGACCATTGAGTTCTATACAACAACCTCTTTCTTTCGCAGCCTCAAAAATTTTTTGCAAATTAATTTCATACGCAGGTCGGGATTTGATTAAACGACCAGTAGCGTGGCCGAGGATATTAAAATAAGGATTATCCATAGCCTTTAATATTCTAGTTGTTTGTTTGTGCTCTGGAATTCTAAAGCGTGAATGAATGGAACATACCACTATGTCTAATTCTTTTAAGACATCATTTGTTAAATCCAAGGAGCCATCCTCCAAGATATCAACCTCAATAGATTTTAAAATGCGAAAATGAGACAACTGTTCATTCAGTTTATCAATTTGTTTAATTTGATTAAGCAATCGTTTTTCATCCATCCCATTGGTAATAGTTAAGCGTTTTGAATGGTCGGTGATAGCTACATATTCATAACCTAATTCTATGGCTCCCCTTACCATAGTCTCTAAAGATTCTTTCCCGTCTGTTTCAGTGGTGTGAGAATGCAAGTCACCTCTTATATCTTTCAATGTGATTAACTTGGGTAATTGATGCCTTATAGCGACTGATATTTCATTACGTCCTTCCCTTAGTTCAGGCTCTATGTAAGATAGTTTTAGATGGGTGTAAATGGACTTTTCTGATTGCCCCGCAACTTTATATTCATTTTTATAAAGACCTTTATTGTTCAGTTGATAAGAATGATTTTGTGCGTGTTGTTTGAGTTCTTCCAAATGTTTTTGATTTCCTGTAAGCATTAATAACCTGGCGCCAAAAAAACTTTTTGAGGCATTATAGAGATGCAAAATAGCACCTGACCATAAAACGCCATGCAAGAAATCATCTGCCTGCTCAATGATATGGTGTAATTCGTTCTGATCACTTAAATGTTCGATTATTGTGTTGAAATCCTCTGTACAGATTAAAAAATCCAGCGAAGTGACTACTTCGACTTTGCGGCGGATTTCTCCGCACCAGGCCACTTTGGTTACTTCAGGGATTTTATTTAAAAGCCTTTCTAAATGATAGGCAATAGGCAGAGCATGATAGAGGCGTAGAAATTTGCGTGGTCGTTTGCCAGTAACTTTCTTATCAGCGGAAGAATTTATTATTTCAGGTAATTGGTTATTTACAATTATATGTTGAATAACTGAGGCAATTTTCTTGCCAATACCAGGTATGGAAGTTAAATCGAATTGAGGATTTTGGAGGATAATTTCTTTTTCTTTTAATAATTCTCGTGCCGCGCGTCGATAGGCTCTTACACGATAACGGTCTGCTCCGGCGGCATCTAGAAGATCCGAAAATTGATATAGATAATCAGCAATGTCCTTATTACTTTTAACCATACGCAAAGAAAATATCGTTTCTATGTAGTAAGTATAACAGGCGAATAAAATTAACTTCCAAATAATGATCACCAGAATTAAAATTAAGCCAATATGAATCTATTTTTTCAAAAAAAAATATATGAAACAAAAACCAAACACTAAAAACCGCGGCGCTATTTCCAACCCGCATGGGCGTTTTGAGATTAATACTTATGAGAAGTATGATGATGGCTGGGGAGAGGAAGAGGAGGAAATGCCGCCGCTTGAAACTTTTTTATATCCAGAACCGGCTAAAACAATTATTACGCGAAATAACTCACCCGACATTGGATTTGAACAATCTATAAACCCTTACCGTGGTTGTGAGCATGGTTGTATTTATTGCTATGCCAGGCCTTCTCATGCTTACGTAAATCTATCACCCGGCTTGGATTTTGAAACTAAAATTTTTTATAAAGAGGATGCTGCAGAGTTATTAAAACGTGAAATTAATAAAGCAAAGTATATTTGCAAACCTATCGTAATTGGAGCAAACACCGATCCTTATCAACCTGTCGAAGGGGAATTAAAGATTACAAGAAGTCTTTTAGAAATTCTTTGGGAGCACAAGCATCCCGTTATTATAATTACAAAAAATTCCTTAGTTGAAAGAGACATAGATATCTTGAGTAAAATGGCTAAGCACAATTTAGTGAGAGTTAATGTAAGTATTACTACATTGTCCATTGAATTAAAACGTATTATGGAGCCAAGGACATCAGCCCCTATGGCAAGAGTCAGGGTGGCGAAAAATTTAATAGAACAGAATATTCCGGTGAATGTTATGGTAGCCCCTGTTATACCCATGGTAAATGATATGGAGTTAGAAAAAATACTACGCACTATCAGTGAAGCCGGAATAAAACACGCAGCCTATGTTTTAATTCGCTTACCCTATGAAGTAAAAGATTTATTTAAGGAATGGCTAGGCCAGCATTTTCCCCAAAAGGCAGAACATGTGATGAGTTTAATTAAACAAATGCGTGGCGGGAAGGAGTATGATTCCGCCTTCGGAAAACGAATGCGAGGGGAAGGTCAATTTGCTTCTTTATTGGAGACTCGCTTTAGACTTGCTTGCAAACGATTTAATATAAACACCACTCCTTCTATTGATTTGGATTGTTCACAATTAATAAAGAAAAACCAAAGTATGAATGGTCAATTGGATTTATTTGCAGGAATCGTATAAAACCATTTATAGAGTCTTTACCAAGGAGTGGAAAATGACAAAATTAAAAGATAAATCACAACAGCCTCCCCAACATCAAAATAAACAACCAGGAATTGAGTCCAAAATGCATCCTCAACCGGAATTTATTGCGCCTCATTACCGCGGTAGTGGAAAATTAGAAGGGAAAATCGCATTAGTTACTGGTGGAGATAGCGGTATTGGCCGGGCTGTAGCTTGTGCTTTTGCAATGGAGGGTGCGGATGTCATTGTTCATTACCTGAATGAGCATGAAGATGCAAAAAAAACACAATCTATTATCGAAAAAATAGGGAAAACCTGTTGGCTAATGCCGGAAAACCTTCAAAGTTATGATGCTTGTGAAACTTTAGTAACAAATGCATTAAAAGAAGCCAAGCGAATCAATATATTAGTAAACAATGTTGCAGAGCAGCATCCTAAAAATTCTATTGAGGAAATCAGTTGCGAACAATTAGAGGCTACTTTTAAAACGAATTTTTTTTCGTATTTTTATATGATAAAAGTCCTATTACCGCATTTTCAAAAGGGAGATGTTATTATAAATACTACTTCGGTAACAGCTTATAAAGGTAGTGACCATCTTCTCGATTATTCTGCAACTAAAGGGGCGATTATTGCTTTGACGCGTTCACTATCCCAAAATTTGATAGCCAGGGGTATAAGAGTAAATGCTGTTGCTCCGGGACCTATTTGGACCCCTCTTATTCCTTCTACTTTTTCAGCTAAAGAAGTTGAAGAGTTTGGTAACCAGGTTCCTATGAAAAGAGCAGGTCAACCTTCAGAAATTGCGCCGGCGTATGTTTATTTAGCCTCCGAAGACTCCTCATACATGACAGGACAAGTATTGCATCCGAATGGTGGAGTGATTGTAAATTCGTAGGTGCCGAAGGCCTGAGGAATCCTCTCATTTTTAAAAAGCAAAAAAGATGCGCAATTGTAGGTTGGCACCGATAGGCCCAACACTCCTTTGCGAGGTCGTTTGTTGGCCTGATGGCGCCAACCTACATTAAAAAAATAGTGAGAAGCCTTTTTCTGTTCCAACTTACATTTTTTTTGATAATTTTAATAATTCACGAACCTCTTCGTCTGTCGTTTGCGAAAAATCTTCATACCACAAACCTACTGCAAAAAATTGTACGGGCTGAAGGGGACAATATATTTTGTCGACTTCGACTGCCATTTCTTTGATTGTTGCTAAAGAGGCTACGGGGGCTGCTAAAATAATTTCCCGTGGATTTTGTTCTCTAAGGGCTTTTATAGCGACCCGTATGGTGGCTCCTGTTGCTATTCCATCATCAATTAGAATAATAGTTTTATTTTCTATGTCAGGATGAGGAATATTCCCCCTATAATTTAATTCACGGCGTTCTAATTCTTTCTTTTCCTTAGCAATTATTTTTTCTACAACTTCTTTAGGTATAGATAAATCACGAATAATTCGCTCGTTATATAAAACAGTATTTTCACCAGCTATCGCGCCGAATGCTAGTTCTTCATGCCCGGGGACTCCTAATTTTCTTACAATAAAAACGTCTAAGGGTAAATCAAGTTTTTTTGCCACTTGATATGCAACGGGTACCCCGCCTCTTGGCAATGCATAGATAATAGTGTCTTTTACTTTTTTATAGCCGATTAATTCTTTCGCTAAAATTTCTCCAGCTTCTTGCCTGTCGATATATTTTTCCATTTTTTTCCTTGCTTAAGTTATTAAAAAATATAGTAAACATTTCCTTAAAAATTAATGGTTGTTTTGAAAAAAAATAGGGTATATTCTATTAGATCCGGGAAATAGCATTTATGGATAAATGGTATTTAACAATTAAGGATGATTATATGAAAATTTTGTATGTTAATGATGTAGATTTCGGTACCGCTGCAACTTTAGTAAGCATTACCAAAAAACCTGCAATACAATTAAATCCCGATAGACCACTGGATACCCCCGTTGAACAAGTGATGTTAGTTGCTCAAACTGAAATGAATGCTAGCACGCTTGGTGGTAAAACCCCAAAGCAACTGGCAGCAGATTTTGCTAAATTAATTCCAGAGAATAGAACTGCACTTAAACATCTCTATTTAATTGCTCCTGAAGCAGGCCTGTTAATACCTGATGAAGAAAAAACGCTCGCCCAAAAAATGGCGGAAGAATTAAAGCACCTAGGGTTTGATGATGTATTGTTACACGCAGTGTCCGCCCCGGTAAATTGTAATGTTGGTATGCATGTTGAGGTAACTACAGATGGTTATTTACACGCATATGTTTATGAGAATGCTTATTCAAAAGAATTTGATTCCGCTTTAACTCAAAAAATAGCGCAACGCGATGCTTTAATTGCAAAATCTTCTTTAACTGCAGCAGAAGTTGCTTTATCAGAAAGTTTATCCGCTGAAATTGAGCAAGGTAAACAACAACGCAAAACAGATTCAAATTACAAACAAGTTTCTATTTTGCGCACAAAAAATTTCGGTGAATTAAATGCGCCCCATAATACTTATAGTAGCAGCGGTCCTATGGGAACAATCGGGTTGCCTGCTGCAGCTGCAATTGCGTATTTAACTAATGAAAAAGCACAAATAGCAGCACGCGAATCATTCTTTACCAGAAAGAAACAACATACTTATATCGATAAAAATATAGCAGAATTAAAAGCCAAACCGCTTGCGACGATGGAAGAGGTATTTGCTATCTTGAAGGGAGCCCGTACTGAAGAGCAATTAGGTAAATCCCATTACGTCCAAAAGGTTGTTAACCCTTTTATGGCAGCGTATAAAGAGATGGAAAGTACGTTTCCTTTTCAACCTGGTACGCCGGTGCAACGCGGGAGCCAAGAAGTACTTTCCGAAGATACTCCTGGATCCGATTATGCCGAAAACAGAGCTCCATTTGAGGATATTGTTGCCGGGCTTGACGTGAGTGCGGAAGTTGGCTCTCCTAATGAAAGTTCAGCATTAGGTCTTGAGGCTAAAAAAGTCGAAGACTTAGACCTTCTTCGTCAAGAATTAATTGCTTATGCGGATGAAAGGGAACAGGGACCTGTGTATAAGGGCCATGTGCTTGGGTTTTTAGCTAGTATAGCAAAAGGTACTGCTGAATCCGATGGTCGCGCTTTCAAGGTGAAAGCCGCTGGGAAACTTGCAGCAATTATTAGTGGTGAAACTTCCGATCCTCTTAATGACCAGGAAATTGGTTCTCTAACCAGAGGTGATTTGGGAGATCTCGTGCGTCAGTTTGGTGGTCTGGATCATGTTCTTTCGCGCACTTTACCCGCTGCGGTATCTTGTTCAGTGTAAAGTACTTAAAGCTAGCGGCATGGCCGCTAGCTTTTTAATAAAGCTTAAGGTGTCACTGTAAAATATTCAGTATTGTACTCATAGCAATTCCAAGTAGCTGTGGTACCGCCTACATTTACTTGAATCGCCATTAAACCTAAAGATGCTAATTGCGGTTGTGGATCTGCATAACAAACTCTATTTGTTCCATCAACTGTAACATAATGATAAGTAGTGGTAGAAGCAGTTACCGTACTGGGTACATAGTACACGTCACCGCGTTTGTCTA
The DNA here is from genome assembly GCF_900637865.1 of Legionella adelaidensis. Lineage (NCBI taxonomy): Bacteria > Pseudomonadati > Pseudomonadota > Gammaproteobacteria > Legionellales > Legionellaceae > Legionella > Legionella adelaidensis. Next base: position 53,324 of record NZ_LR134417.1, on the reverse strand, counting down.
AAATAACCGGTTCCCCAGTGATTACTACTTTTTCAGCAAAAGAAGAGAAGCTTGCACACATAAGTCCGACACAGGCAGCTTTCAGAACCAAAGATTTCATAATTTTCTCCCTAAAATAACAATAATAGTCATAACTTAATAAAAATTGCCCGATTAGCATACCTCTAATCATATTGAATTTTAAATAGATTTATTAAATTTTTTTAGAGGCTATTCGGGAGGAGGTTTTCTTCTTGAATTTAAGCTGGCGATTAATAAGACAATGAAGATAAAGATAAAAAGATAGAATAAAAAATAAATGATATCCATAGCTATGGTAATTATCCCCCCAAAGCCAAATACAGCCGTCAAAATGGCAATTACTAAGAACAAAACAGCAAGCCATAACATAAGGGAATCCATATCTTGATTACTTAATAAAAAGTATAGAATATTTAAAAGGTTATTTTCTTGCTTCCTTGAAAAAATCAACTAACATTTAAGAGTTTAATAATAACAACAGGAAGGACTTATTATGGATAAATGTATAAAATTAAAAGCAGTCGCATTGCTAATTTGTAGTGGATTAGCAGGAAGTGCTATTGCAGATAATAATGCCTCAATGAACAATAACCGTACTGCCAGTGCTACTACTCAAACAACACAAAGAAGCGATGCAGCTATCACTTCGGAAGTTAATCGGGCCTTAACTGATTACGCTGGTAAGGTAAAAGTCTCAGTTAAAGGGGCAGTAGTCTATTTAACTGGTCAACTTCCTTCTGATACTGATTATGATAAGGTTATTACTGCTGCGGAGTCAGTACAAGGCGTGAGTGATATTAATGTGGATCAGTTGACAGTAAAAGACAGCAGCCAGCCTCTTTATGACACTTACATTACTGCTAAAGTAAAAGGCGCTTTAATACAAAACGATATTATGGGAAAAGATATACCTGCCTGGTCTATTAGTGTAGAAACCAAAGATGGTCAAGTTTTCTTATCAGGAAAAATTGCTACACAACAAGAAAAACAAAATATCATGAATGTTGTAAAATCGGTGAAAGGTGTGACTAAAGTAAATGATCAAATAGTAATAGGTGCTTCCGATAATGATGCTACCTCCAATACGAAGGCAGATGAAGCTTCTTCAAAAACGGATAGCATGAGCACTACCGATAATAGTGATAATACACAAAGCGGAAATTCTACTGGTTATTAATTTTTCAAAGCACGCGAAAGCGTGCTATCTATATGTTTTTAGGTAGGAGTAAGTATGCCTTCATTTGATGTGGTATCCGAAATTAATGAGGTGGAATTACGGCATGCCGTGGAAAATGCTAATCGTGAAGTGAGCACACGATTTGATTTTCGTGGTGTGGAGGCCTCGATAATCTTAGAGGACTTAACGGTTACTTTAAAATCTGAGTCTGACTTTCAAGTGAGACAATTAGAGGATTTATTCCGTAATCATTGCACTAAAAGAGGGGTGGATGCATCAGGTGTCGATATAGAAGAGGAACCTATACATAGTGGCAAAAATTACCTCCTTACTATGAAGTTTAAACAGGGGATTGATCAGCCTGTTGCCAAGGACATTGTAAAAGAGTTAAAAGAAAGCAAATTGAAAGTTCAATCTTCTATTCAAGGGGATAAAGTACGCGTTTCTGGGAAAAACAGAGATGACTTACAGGCAGCCATTGCTCATTTGAAAAAATCAAAAATTGAGCTCCCCTTGCAGTTTAATAATTTTAGAGATTAATTACCAAAATAGCGCGAGTAAATAGATAAGTAGGTCCCATCGGCTTCCATTTCTAAGATACTGGTATTGATCTGGCTAATAAGCTCTACTTGCCTTTTATTGGCCATGATCGCATAACCATCTCCAACTGGTAAGCTGCTACCGACTATTTTGTATACGTCACTATTATTTGCTGCCCAATACTTGGCAGAGGCATCATTAAGTATTACTACATCAACGGCTTTACTTTTTAAGGCTTCCAAAACGTCAGAAACCATATCATATTCTTTAATGGTTACTCCAGGATAAATGGAAAGAGCTAAAGTCTTAAAAGGAGTTCCTTTGCGCACCCCAACTATTTTACCTTTAATGTCATCCGGTAAATTAATGGTAGAAGTAGCTAATGTTAAAAAGCGCGCATTACTTTCCATATAAGGTAAGCTGAATAAAAAATTTTCCGAGCGATCAGGGGTAATAGTGATTGCCCCAATTGCCAAATCAATACTTCCGTCTTGAACATCTGGAAAAAGCTGATTAAAAACAATGGGCTTAAAAGCGCATTGGGCATTTATTCGTTTACAAATTTCCATCATTATATCGATGTCAAAACCGAAAAAATTGTTTTGATTATCAGCCAAATCGCCGAAAGGGGGATTTTGGGGTGCGGTGCCAATGGTAAGATTTATACTATAACAGTAACCTGAGATCAGCAGTAAGAATCCCAAAAAAAATCCCTTCATGTGTCTTCCCTTAGTATTTCTTTTTTTAAACTAGTTATTAGGATAACAAGAACTCATTTATTTAAAAACAAGATTATATAAGCGCAACATCTCCTAACAACTGATCAAAAATTGAACTATTATTATTTATATAGGTAATATGGCTCTGGCTGAACCAAAATACATTTCCCGGAATAGTGATGGTTTGGAATGCCGTGTGATGTGAAGACCTAAAGCATTTCATAAGTCACAAATACATTAATGTTCTTGTGGCTCAGCATCCGGAGCCATACCCTTCTAACATAGTTCTAATAGTCCCCAAACTTTGCCTTACCACACACAATATGATACTATCAGCCAAATTTTTAAACTAATTGGTGAAATTTGGTGAGGCTTTTTCTTTTTTCTTTATTAGCATTTGTCTCTACAGCCCAAGCGTCTAGTATCCCCATTAAATTAGGGACTGAAGTAGTTATTATTAAAATTGAGCGCAAAGGAAAAGGGAAAAATTTTGTTCATTTACATCAAAGCGAAACGACTGCCTTAAAAGCGGCCCGTGCAGTAGTGGCTGCTAAAGGCGGTACTATTCTTACCTTGGTTCATAAAGGTGGAAGAAATATTGTATTTCATTTAAATAAGCAGCGATTTGAATTTGATCCTAATCGTATTTTTTCAGATATCGGTATTAAAAAAACTTTATCCCAATTTGGGGCGTATTCTCCTGCAGCACATAAAGAAGTGAGTAAGTTAGCAGAAAAAATTAAAAAAGTTTTGCCCAAAGGTAAAATAATCGCCGTACATAATAATAACGAATATTCCTTAAAAAATTATTTACCTGGCCATGATATGGAACATGAAGCACAGGAATTAAATTATCTAAAAAATAATTATCATCGTAATTTTTATTTGGTAACTAAAGAAAATGATTTTTACCGTTTTAAAGAGCTGGCATTTAATAGTGTTTTACAGGCAAAGCAGGCTACGGATGACGGTTCCTTATCAATTTATTTAGCAAATCGTGATTATGTCAATGTAGAAGCGGGATATGACCAGCTCGCAGCCCAAATAAAGATGTTAAACTACGCATAGCAATTCTATATAGCCCTTGCTTGTATTCAGGTGACGTTCAAAGGGATTTTAATCCATTTAATGTAGGTGGGCCGCAGGCCCAACCATTCAATCCGGAAAAGTAGGTTGGACCTTGCGGCCCACGTCTACTACAAAATCCACAAAACCTCATTCCTTGAGCGATTTATTTTCTTGTAGTATAATATTTATACAGTTATTAAAAGCAAGGAAGCGATATGAAAAAACTCTTATTGTCCATTGGTATCTTATCTGGCACGGTAGTATTAACGGGTTGTGGAGTTACTAATACCACTTATACGCCTACATATACGTCTACTTACAGAGTAGCTTATCCTGTAAACACCGTTAGAACTGTTAGAACTTATCCGGTTAATACGGTGGGATATTCCTACAATATTTATCGCGCTAATTATTACCCGGTAAATTATTGGAATACGGGCTATTATTATCCCTATCGTTACGGTACCCGCGTCTATTATGGTGGTTCCCGTATGTATAATAGCTGGTGGGGATTCTAAATTGAAGAAATAAAAAAGGACCTGAAAGGTCCTTTTTTATTTAAAATTTGATAATTATTCTTTGGCGCGAGAAACATATTCTCCTTTACGGGTATCCACTTTAATCGCCTCGCCAGTTTGTATAAATAAAGGAACTCGAACGACGGCACCCGTTTCAAGTGTTGCGGGTTTACCACCGCCACCAGATGTATCACCTCTGACCCCCGGATCTGTTTCAGTAATAGTTAACACCACAAAATTAGGGGGCGTTACTTGTAATGGTTCATTATTCCAAAGGGTTACTACACATATATCTTGTTCCTTTAACCATTGCTTTGCTTCTTCTACTGCATCTGCATTTGCTGCATATTGCTCGAAAGTATCTGCCACCATAAAATGCCACTGTTCGCCATCGTTATAAAGATATTGCATCTCTACATCGACTACATCAGCGGAAGTTAAAGTGTCATTTGATTTAAAGGTTCTTTCGACTACGCGTCCTGTTAACAGATTGCGAATTTTTATTCGTGTAAAAGCTTGTCCTTTTCCCGGTTTGATAAATTCGCAATCGAGGATATTACACGGTGCGTTATCAACCATGACTTTTAATCCATTTTTAAGATCATTTGTACTGTAAACTGCCATTGGTTCTCCGGTATAAGATGTAAAAAAAATACTCAGGTTAGGTTGAGATTTTGGTACAATTTCGCTAAAGTTCGTGCAGTTTATCAAGTCTGTGATATGAATGCGAGATTCAAATCTAAGTTGGCAAAAAATTCTTGGGGATGGATTTAATTCTTCCTCTGAATTATTACAATTTCTTAATCTACCAATTAATAATCTTTTGGCGGTCGAAAAGGTTTTTAAAACGCGAGTACCGCGCAGGTTTGCGTCACTTATGGAACAGGGAAATCCCAACGATCCGCTTCTTTTACAAGTTTTGGCACAAGAAAAAGAATTAGAAAAAAATCCTGCTTACGTCAGAGACCCTTTGGGGGAGTCTTCGGTTAATCAGGTGCCGGGATTATTACATAAGTATAAGGGGAGAGTTTTATTAACTATTACTAACGTTTGTGCAGTCAATTGCCGTTATTGCTTCCGACGGCATTTTCCTTATCAAAGTAATAATCCTGGAAAAAATGGTTGGCCTTCTGCAATAGATTACATAAGAAAAGATGACTCCATTGAGGAAGTGATTTTTAGTGGTGGAGACCCTTTATTAGCGAGTGATGCTATCCTGGCCTATTTATTTGAGCAAATTATAACCATCAAACATGTGAAAACCATTCGGTTTCATACGCGTATACCAATTGTTTTACCGGAACGAATTACTTCCTCTTTTTTGCAGCTACTAAAAAAATTACCATTAAAAAAAGTAATGGTAATTCATAGCAATCATGCTAACGAGCTAGATACTTATGTAGAAGAAAGCTGTTTGGCATTAAAAAACGTGGGATGTCATTTGCTTAATCAATCAGTGCTGCTACGTGGAGTAAATGATTCAGCACACGTTTTGGCCAAACTAAGCAAACGTCTTTTTGATTGCCAAGTGTTACCTTATTACCTTCACTTGTTAGATAAGGTGGACGGAGCGGGCCATTTTGATTTGCCTAAAGAGGAAGCCAAAATGATTTATGAAGAATTGCAAACATTATTGCCAGGATATCTTGTTCCTCGCCTCGCTTGTGAAGAGGCAGGAAAAAGTCATAAAACCCTTATATAACCGGGATGGTATTATAAAGGTCTAGTAGATGGGCTTGCGCACTATAGGTTCCATCACGCAAAGGCTTATAGGTTCCATCGTTTTGCATTTCCCAGGTATTACTATTGTCTTTGAAATAATTCTCAAAAATTTCTTCTTTTATGCGCTTTTTACAATCTTCATTTAATATGGGGAATAAAACTTCAATACGGTTATAAAGATTTCGCTCCATTAAGTCTGCACTGGAGCAATAGAGATGTTCCTCTTTACCCCATTGAAAATAATAAACACGATGATGTTCTAAAAAGCGCCCCAAAGTGGAAAAAACACGAATGTTATCGGAAACTCCTTTTATCCCAGGTAATAAGCAACAAACACTACGTACTATCAGCTTTATTTTTACTCCTGCTTGGGAGGCTTTATATAAGGCCTGAATCATGGTGAGGTCGGTCAAACCATTTACTTTAATCATGATGCAGGCGGTTTTTCTTTTTTTTGCCGCATTAATACATTGATCAATGAAATAGAGTAAGTTTTTTTGTAATGTAAATGGAGAATGGCATAATTCTTTTAGTTTTACTGTTTTACCTAGTCCGGTGAGCTGTTGAAAAATTATTTGTGTATCAGAGCATATGTCAGGATTTGAAGTCAGTAAGCCAAAATCGCAATATCTTCTTGCTGTATCTTCGTGATAATTTCCCGTGCCCAAATGAACATACCGTTTTAATTTTCCGTGTACTCTTCGCACCACCAAGGTCATTTTGGCATGGGTTTTATAACCGACTACACCATACAAGACCAAAACACCCGCTTCATGTAAACGGTTTGCCAGTCGCAGATTAGATTCCTCATCAAAACGGGCTCGTAATTCAATCACGGCAGTCACTTCTTTACCAGACTGTGCGGCCTCAACCAAGGCTTGAACCATAATTGAATTAAAGCGTGTCCGGTATAAGGTTTGTTTGATTGCCAAGACATTCGGATCTGCGGCTGCCTGGCGTACGAAATCAATCAGGACATCAAATGTCTGGTAAGGATGGTGAAGAAGAATATCTTTTTCATCCAATATATTGAACAAATTATGGTTTTGTAACTCTACAGGATACTGTGGTTTGAATGGTGGATAATTTAAATCAGGTCTATTAATGCTATTGATAGGTCCTAAGTAGCGTTGCAGGTTAACGGGCCCTTCGCAATAATATGCATCTTCATTTTTTAATTGATATTTTTGTAATAAAAATTCGGTGATATTTTCCGGGCATTCTTTTTCAATTTCCAGTCGTACCACATGACCATAATGCCTTGACAGTAATTCTCTTTGTACTGCTGCCGCTAGATCTTCCTCTTCTTCATCCCGCAAAGCTAAATCACTATTGCGAGTTAATCTAAATGCATAGCAACCCATAATTTCCATTCCGGGAAAAAAGCGATGGCAATGTGTCTTTATAATGGAGGAAAGATAAACAAAATGGCTGCCTCCTCCCTCGCATAACTCCGAGGGTACACGAATCATCCGTGGCAATGAACGAGGGGCATGGATAATGGCATAATCAATATTTCGGTCAAAAGCATCTTTCCCACTTAAAGAGATAATAAAATTTAAACTTTTATTAAATAAACGCGGCATGGGATGTGCCAGGTCCAATGCGATAGGGCTCACAATAGGCAAAACTTCATTTTTAAAATAATGCTTTGCCCAGAGGTGCATATCTTCGGTCCAATCTTCGGCTTCATAGAAGTGAATATTTTCCTCCTCCAGGGCAGGCAGCAACTTTTGATTAAAAGTTGCATAAAGCTCATCTATTAAAGTGTGGGTTTTTTTGCTCAGTAAACTCAGAAGCTCTTCAGCCCGCAAGCCATCAATACTTAATTTTAAAGAAGAAATAGCAATTTTTTCTTTAAGACCGGCTACCCGTATTTCAAAAAATTCATCGAGATTACCACTACAAATACATAAATAACGCATGCGTTCTAATAAAGGAACCCTCTCATCTTTTGCTAGTGCTAAAACCCGGGCATTAAAGTCTAGGGCGGTGAATTCACGGTTAATATAAAATTCATAATTATCTAATGAGGTTGCCAAAGAAATACTCCTGCCTTCATGGTTTGACTAGAAAAAAACAGATACCTATAAATGCTATAAATCCCCAAAAGGGAGATAGGTCTAGGAAAGCTAGTGCTAAGAAAAATAAAATACCAGCAAGGGCTAAAGAATAAGAAAAATACATCCCCACGACACCCTGGGCAATGGAAAATGAAGCGGCCGCTAATAAAGCTAATGCTCCATACTGTACAGAAACCATGATTTTCTTACCTATAGGCCCCTGCAGGTTAGATAGCCAGTTATACCCTGCAATTGCTAACAGTAACCCCGGTAAATTTAAACAGGCCACCGCTATAACTAATCCAAAAAAACCAGCGGCTTTATAACCAATTAATGCAGAAAGTTTAACTGCGGTAAGCCCGGGAAAAAGAAAAGTACTCCCCGTCATTTTGATAAACTCTTCCGGAGCAACCCAATGACGGGTGGTTACTGCTTCAAATTCAATAAGTTTTAGCATGGAATTGCCTCCCCCCAGAGAAACCAGTCCAATTTTGCCAAAACTAACCATCAAATCGATCAGGGTTTTTATTATCATTTAAAATTTCTTTTTAAAAAAGTTACATAATCGCTAGCAACAGCCTTGTTAAGCAGTTTTTCCTGTAAGCATTCTACATATTCAAAACAACGCGACTCAAAACTAACACTATAAAAAATTTTTTTATTAACAACGATTCTGGATAGCTCCATTTTTACTTTAGGCTTTTGAGAAAAAGTATGAATGAGAGCTTCTTTTGAAACTTCTAAAGGGGCCGCTTTTTGTGTTAGTGAGATAATTTCTTTTACCTTAAATTTTTCATTTCTTACTAGAAGCGCATCTTCATCAAGCTCATGAAGTTTCACTTTACTTCCATAAGCTAGAATACCATTTTTTTTGTCGATTAAAGGTTTGTATAAAAGTTGGTCACGCCGTAGTTTTAAATTGCCATCAAAATTAGGTAATAAAAAATACAAATCTTTCCTTTTTTTAAATTCATATTCTGATAACTTTAGATAGGACTCGTCGAGTTCGTTTAAAGAAATAACTTCCGTTTCAGGCCAAAAAAATCGGGCTTCCCAGTGAAAGTCAGTTTTTGTTTCGGAAAATTTTTCAGGAAAAGAAAACGATCCGAGAGTGATTTCAAAATTCCAAACCAAACGTTTTTGCATAATAAGAAAAAGACTAAATAAAAGATACGCTAAGAGAAGACTTTGAATTATTCAAGCTATATTGAGATATTTTTTGAGATCTACTAGCCTAAATTCTATATTTTAGGTAATGTGTTTTTTTTTAATGCTGATGGTTAAAGGATTACTATGGCCACTTTATCTTTTGTCGTTTACCTCTTATTTACTTTATCTGTTTTATACAATGGTGCTCGCCTAGTCATCTGGGAGTTCGGGACGTTAGTTTTTTTGTTAACAGGGACATTTCTCATTGGCTTTCCTGTATTTCCTACTGTTTTATTATGGAGTAGCCTTATCCTTATAGAATTAATTTGTCGTTTTGAGCCTCTGCGTACTGCAATTAGTTCAACTTTGTTCGAAAAAGCGCGTAAATCAATTCCTAAACTTTCGAAAACAGAAGAAGAAGCGCTGAATGCAGGAGATACCTGGCTGGAACAAGATATTTTTACTGGCAATCCAAACTGGCAGAGGTTAAATAGCATTGCCAGTGGTTTAAGTGTAGAAGAGCAGTCTTTTTTGGATAATGAAACACAAACGCTTTGCGACATGCTCGATGAGTGGCAAATTAGCCAAAACAAGGATTTACCAGAAAATGTTTGGAAGTTTATTCGAGAGAGCGGATTTTTTGGCCTCGTTATTGGTAAAGAGTATGGCGGTAAAGGATTTTCGGCGCGTGCGCATTCCGAGGTGGTTTATAAACTAGCCAGCCGTTCAGGCGTGGCTGCAGTTACCGTCATGGTACCTAACTCTTTAGGTCCAGGCGAGTTGCTGCACCATTATGGTACAGAGGAACAAAAATCTTATTATCTTCCTCGTTTAGCAAAAGGAATTGAAATCCCTTGCTTTGCATTAACTGAACCGGAAGCTGGTAGTGACGCGACTTCCTTGCAATCTGTAGCCATTGTTAGCAAAAGAAAAATCGAGGGAAAACCAGTTCTTGGCCTTACTATTAATAATCTCAATAAACGCTGGATCACCTTATCTCCCGTTGCTACATTGATTGGTTTGGCAGTTAATCTGAAAGATCCTGATAATCTTTTACAAGGGGAAGGTAAAGAAGGTATCACTTGTGTACTTATTCCGCGTGATACCGAAAACCTTGAAATTGGCAATCGTCATTTACCCGCTGAACAGCCATTTATGAATGGCACTATTCGCGGCAATAATATATTTGTTCCTATTAATAGTATTATTGGCGGACAAAAAATGGCAGGCTCGGGCTGGCGGATGCTTGTCGAGTGTCTTTCAATTGGTCGTTCGATTTCTCTCCCGACTTTAGGAGCGGGGTCGTCCTCTGTAGCATATGTTACTAGTGGCGCATATACTCGTATTCGTCGTCAATTTAATGTTGAATTACGTCAGTTTGAAGGTATTGAGGAGAAACTGGCTGAAATTGCAGGTTTAAACTTTTTAATTCAATCCACCCGTCTACTCACGTTAGCAGCAGTAGATGAGCACAAAAAACCTTCGGTCGCCTCTGCAATTACCAAATACTTTAATACGGAATTAGCCAGGGTGGTTATTAATGCAGCTATGGATATTCATGGGGGCAGAGGTGTAGTTGTTGGCTCAAGAAATTATCTCGCCAATTTTTATCAGGGTTTACCCATATCCATCACCGTGGAGGGTGCCAATATAATGTCGCGTAATTTATTGATTTTTGGTCAAGGTTCTATGGCTTGTCACCCTTTTATTCGAAATGAGTTCTACGCCATAAATAAAGAAGATAAAGCCGAATTTAAACATTTACTTTGGCAGCATATTCACTATTTTATGAAGAATTTTGCGAAAGCCTTTTTATCGGCTTGGACTGCAGGAATTTTTATTAAGACTCCTAAGAGTAAACTAAAACGTGAGTATCAGAGATTAGCTAGATTAAGTCATGCTTTTGCCTGGATTGCAGATTTTTCATTAATTCATTTAGGGGGAACGCTAAAACGTAAAGAGCGTGTATCGGCAAGACTTGCTGATGGTATGTCCTATCTTTATTTAGCGATGGCAGCTCTCCGATTGTATGAATTAAACCCCAATAATACTTATAGAACCCATGCTAAATGGGCGGTTTCTTATTGTTTTCATCATGCTCAGAAATCCTTAATTAATTTAAGTCAAAATTTTCCCTCACGCCTTTTGGGATTATTTATGCGTTTGTGGGCCTTTCCTTTTGGCCAAACAATGGCGCTACCGAGCGATCGTCTAGATAAACAATTGGCCCAATTAATGACCAATAATAATGAATACCGTGATGTCATTTTGCAAAGTATTTATTTAAGTGGGAATAAAAAACAACCCGTAGACCGGGTTGAAAGCGCTTTTCAATTATTAATTGAAAATGAGGAGCTTTACAATAAGGTAGTTGATCTACGCAAAGTTCCGCTTAATCAATTAAAAGAGAAATTAATTGAAAAAGTAAATGCCGGTTTGCTAAGCAAAGAAGAGGCGAACATTATTTTAACGATTGAAAAAGCACGTTGGGATGCAATTTTGGTGGATGAATTTACCTTTGCAGATATGAAAAAAGGAAAATTTAATTCAGTTATTGAAGAAATGCCTACTCCTTTTGATGAGAAGAGCCGGGAAAGCGCATTTCTGCTATAATGGGAACAACTAGAAAAATTTTAGAGAAGCCATGAAAGCAAATATCACTATGCCTAGTAGTAACTCACTTTATGCAGCTATGCGTGTGGCTACTACACCCGAAGCTGCCGATTACTTAGTGCAGCAATTTGAACAAAAATTAAAAGATTCGGGTATGTATGCGCAAAGCCAGGGATTACTAAATTCATTAAAAGTCTTTGCAGAAACAGTTCATCGTGAACATGACTCCTCTTTTCATGTATGGGAGGGTGACAAAGGTATATTACGCGTTAGTAACCCTCAAGAAGCGCAAAGAATAAATAATCAAGATAGTACGCTAAAAGAGTACTCAAAAACGGTTGTGGATAAATCAGTCGATTTTGGTTTTGCTGTTAATCAGGAGTCGGAATTACGACGAGGCTATTCTAGTGATGGGAAAGAAGTAGACGAAAAATTAAAGACTATGCTTGATAACTATTTTAATGCATGGGTCGTTAATAAGGATATGGCTGTCTTAGATGGCGTAGTGTATGAGGCTGTTACCGCGGTAAAGGATGAAAAAGGCAAGCAAGAAAAAGTTCTTGTCGATTACAAGAAAGATAGTGCCGGTAACCCTATCCCAGCTGATCCAGATAAGGTAGCCAAGGCAATTCTTGATAAGGATGATGGTTTAAAAGCTTATGTGGAAAAGGCTAACCCGACGATAAAGTTAGATACAAAGCAGTATGCTTTCCCAGCGCCCGAAGCCGCCCCAGAGAAAGGATCTGGTATGGGTGCCGGCGGTTGAAATTAGCTAAGATTATTTGCTAAAGAAAGCCTTTCTTTTGTGCCAATGTCTAGCCACTTTCCAGAAAAAATTTCTCCGGAAAGTTGTTTCTTATCCGCTAAATCACGAAGCAAAGGCGCCAAGCGGAAGCGACCGAATGGTTGATTATTAAATAGCGAAGGGTGATAAACTCCAACTCCTGGAAAAACGTACTCTCTATTTTCATTTTCGACTAGCTGATCGGTGGTAAAACCGAAATCCCCATTCTCCATAAAGGAAGGCTTTTTAACAAGAAGAATATGGGCTGGAAATGAATGATGCATGCAAAGCGTTGAGAAATCGATATCCGTCCAAATGTCGGCGTTAATAACCAAAAAATTTTCTTTTCCTAAAAAAGGTAGTGCATTCACAATGCCTCCACCTGTTTCTAATCCTCCGGGGGGCTCTGGCGTAAATATTATTTCTTTATCCATGGGCAAAGAGAAAATATGTTGCCTAATTTGTGCGCCCAGGTAGGCATGATTAATTACAATTCTTTCAAAGCCGGCAGAAAGTAAACCCTTTAAGTGATGCTCAATTAAAGGGATGCCTTGTACGGTAAATAGAGGTTTCGGTTTAAATGAGGTAAGCGGTTTTAGACGTTCTCCTCTACCCGCTGCCAGAATCATTGCAGTTTTCATAATAGACGTCTCTTCTCCAAAAAAGCTGGATAAATTTGATCTTGCATTAAACGAAGTAAAGGATTTAATTCTGCATACGTTTCTAAACAGGCCATTACATAATTAAAAACAAGAGGCAGGTCTTTTAGATAAGAGGATTTGTTATCTCTAAAATGAAGACGGCAAAAAATTCCTAGAACTTTTAAATGTCTTTGTAGACCACAATAGTCAAAGGCTTTAATAAACTCCTCTGGGGAAAGAGGTATATCCAAGTGGGAATAAAAATAGTTCACCCATTCTAGCGTTTGTTGGCGGGGCCATTGGATATAGCAATCTTTTAATAAAGAAACCAAGTCATACGTTATGGGCCCCCACATAGCATCTTGGAAATCAATGACCCCTAATTCCAATGGGGCTTCATGGATAATCATTAAGTTTCTAGAATGATAGTCTCTGTGGATAAAAGTTTTGGGTTGAGCATTAATGGTTGTTATTAAATGAGAAAAATATTGGTCGAGTAAGTCTTTATCCTTCCCATTTAAATTTAATGAAAGATATTTCTCCAAGAACCAATCTTTAAAAAGGCTTAACTCTCCTTCCATATAAGCAGCATTAAACGCGGGTATAGAAGCGGTCGGACAGGCCTGAATTTGTAATAAAATGTCCATTGCTTTTTTATAAAAGTAATCGGCGTTGGTGGGCTGCAATTTTTTTAATAATAATACGTCACCAAAATCTTCTAAAATGGCAAATCCCAGATCAAACTCTACTTTCTCAATCGCAGGGGCATGAATAGAGTGTTCTCTCAATATTTTGCAAATCGTGATGAAGGGTGAAAGCGGCTCTTTTTCAGGGGGGGCATCCATTACCATCCATTTTTGATGATTTATTTCTAAACGAAAATAACGTCTAAAGCTTGCGTCGCCAGATAAGGGAGTTAAAGTAAACGGGATAGCAGGGTAAGTTTTTTCAAGCCACTGATGGAGTACGTTTTGTCGTGTTTGCATGATATACTTTGTGCCCTTATACGCTTCTATGGATAGAACAGTTGCGTATTATACCCAAGAGACTTCAAAATGCTATTTTTGAACTATGGCTTTTTGCGTCTGAAAAATCAAAAAAGATTTTCTGTAGAGCCTGCTATTACTCGTCTTTTTTGTATTTTAGGACCTCTTAGGGATAGCAACGAACTAAGCATACAAACCACTTAATTACCTCATTAGGTAAATAGCAGAAGGCATTTGAGTTGGCGGTTAAGCATCCTTTGAAAGTAAGTTTTCAAATACTAAGTGGTTTAATCACGACCGTAGCATTCATTTTGATTGCCAATACTGGTTATTCCAAAGAATTAGAAATTGAGCCCGTACAAGCTTGTGTGGTCGCACGCGATGCCCCATTAGATGATGCGTTGCGAACCAGGTTTGCCCAGTGTTTGGGATGGAACGTACAACAGAGTTCTTCAATGTGTGGAGGCTATTATCGAGAGACATACATTATCCCACTCTCTACTCCTGATGAAATTCAGATACGTGCGGATAAAACTTCACTTTATTTACAAGGACACTCTGAGCTGAAGGGAAATGTAGAAGTGAAGCAGTCAGAACGTATTCTGAATGCGAACACGGCTATAATTTATCGCGACCCAAAAACTAATAAAGTCTCCGAGATTGAATTACTAGGCGACGTCCGAGTCATGGAGCCGGATCGACTCATGATTGCGAAACGAGCTTTGGTAAATCCTGAAAATAATTCTGGGATGATTGAAGATGTGTTATATCGTTTTAAATCCAATCGTGCCGGGGCATCGTTGCCTGCCTGGGGAAGAGCTAGTTATATAGAGCGTTTTCCTAATCAGGATTATTTATTAAAAAAAGCGACCTATACTACTTGTGCACCTCAAGATAAAGCGTGGCAGATTGAAGCTAATCAAATCGAAATCGATAAGTCGGAAGATGAAGGTGTAGCACGACATGCAATCTTGCGGGTTCATAATATTCCTCTTTTGTATACTCCCTATCTGACGTTCCCCACTTCCAAAGCGAGAAAATCGGGGTTTTTAATGCCTTTATATGGGTATTCTAATGTAGGTGGGTTTGACTTAGGACTACCTTATTATTGGAATATTGCGCCAAATTATGATGCAACGATCATTCCTCATGTTTATTCTAGAAGAGGCTTGATGATGGGGGGGGATTTCCGATTTTTAACTAACAACTCCCTGGGATATGTAAAAGGTTTTTTCCTTCCTCAGGATAAGGCATTTAAGAAATTTATAGAGAGAAATGAAGAGGAATTTCCTAGCTTACGTGATTCATCTACTAATCGATGGTCTTTTTTATTTCGAGATCGTACCCGGCTAAGTGAAAATTTAAATCTTAATTTAAATTACGAGCAAGTCTCTGATGACTACTATCTCCAAGACTTCAGTAGCAATCTGGCTATCATTACGCAAAATCAATTATTACGCCAAGGCGATTTAACTTATACCACAGAGCATTGGCTATTTAGGGGAATGTTACAAAGTTATCAGACCTTACACCCGGTGAATCAAACGCCTATCTCGAATGTATACGAGAGGCTTCCGCAGCTGCTTGCCCAAGGGGATTATCAAGATTTACCCGCGAATGCTCACTTGGTAATGAGAGGACAGGTTGATAATTTTCATTGGCCAGAAGAAAGAACTATTCGCCATCCTAATGGTCCTCGCTATAATTTTAATCCAATTTTATCTTTACCAAATCTTAAGCCATGGGGTTTTCTAACTCCCGAGGCACAACTGGTCGAAACGTATTATGATCTTGATTTTACACAGGACGTTAAAACAGAAACTTTTAATCGGACAATCCCGCGTTATTCTTTGGATAGTGGCTTATACTTTGAGCGTACATTCCCCCTAAAAAAATCACTGACTCAGACCCTGGAGCCCCGCTTATATTACCTTTATGTTCCCTATCATGAGCAAAGAGAAATCCCTGTGTTTGATTCGGGATATATGATTTTTAATTATGATCAGTTGTTTCGCACTAACCGTTTTTCTGGTTTTGACAGGATAGGGGATGCCAATCAACTCTCTTATGCTGTTACCTCGCGATTTCTTTCAGATACTACTGGATTTGAAATCGCCAATTTTTCGGTTGGTCAAATTAGATATTTCGCGGATAGACGTGTACAACTTTGTTACAGACGAAATGGCATTTACTGTGAAGATAGTCCGACCAGAACATTAGGTTATTATTCACCATTCACTAAAACCTCGCCTATTGCTTCGCGTGCGTCCTACATTTTTAATCCAGCATGGATGATTAGTGGTGACTATGTATGGGACAATGAAACAGGGGAAACAAACAATGGTCGTTTAAATTTAAATTATCAACCAGAACCTGATAAGGTATTTAATTTTGGATATTCCTATTTAATAAACGGCGACTTTACCGTAGGAACAACTAAACAGGAAAACAATGCTTTACATCAAGCGTATGTCTCTTATGGTTGGCCGCTTAATGAGAGATGGAGTACGCTTGGTGCTTATAGCTATAATATCAGCAAAAAGTATGACATGATGACTTTTTTTGGTATTCAGTACGAAACGTGTTGCTGGGCGGTACGATTATTAGGCGGTCATACTTTTAAAAATATCGATCGTGATACACTGTCGCCAGCCTATAACAATAATGTTTTCGTGCAAATAATGCTGAAGGGATTAGGATCTGTTGCAAATACTGATCCTACAAGTACTATTGCGAGCTTCTTGCCGGGCTATGCAAATGTTTTCAACAATGGGTAACTTTTTTGTAAGTTGTTCAGAAAAATGCTTGTATTTTAAAAATGGATCCCCTACATTGCACAAAAATTTTGCGTCAATATAAGAAGAGGAAAAAATGAAAACGCTAGTTGGGCTTTTGTTTGCTTTACTCCCAGTTTTTGCTACAGCGGAGTCAGGACAACCTTTAGATAAGGTAGTAGCAGTTGTAAATGATGATGTAATAACAGCCAGTGAGCTGAATGAACAGACGGAAGTACTAAGAAAGCAAATCATTGCAAAAAATATGCAGGTTCCAGATGAGCAAACCTTGCGTAAGCAAGTTTTGCAGCATCTAATCGACGTGAATTTACAATTACAGCTTGCTAAGAATAATAGTATGACTATTGATAGCACAGAGCTAAATGATGCTATCAATAAAATTGCGGAAAATAATCATCTCACCTTAACCCAATTGCGAGAAGCCGTAACGCAGCAAGGCTTAAGTTGGGAAGCTTACCGTGACAATATCCGCAAAGAAATGTTAATTAGCCGGGTGCAACAAAAAGCGGTAGGTAAAGAGGTGATTATTTCTGAACAACAAGTAGAAGATTATTTAAAAACGTATGAAAAAAACAATAAAAAGAAGCAACAAACGTATCAAATTCAAAATATAGTGATCCCGTTACCTGAAGAGCCCACAAGCGAGCAAGTGAAAAATGCCCAAAATAAAGCACAAGATCTATTAAAGAAAATAAAATCAGGGGCAGATTTCAGTCAAATAGCAATCGCTGAGTCAAGCGGTGAGTATGCCTTGGAAGGTGGTGATTTAGGAATGCGGCATTTACCAGAGTTGCCAGAAATATTTGCCAATCAAGTTATAAATATGAAGGTAGGTGAGATAGCGGGCCCGATTAGAACAGGAAATGGGTTTCAGCTAATCAAGCTGGTAGCTGTGGGTGGAGGAGATGAGCACCACCAGGTTGTAAAAGCGCATGTTCGCCATATTTTAATTAAGGCTGATGCTAGTAAGACCGCTGAGGAAGCCCAAAGACAAATAAATAATATTTACCAACAGCTAAAATCAGGAAAAGATTTCGCTTTGATGGCCAAACAGTATTCTGTAGATGCTGCTAGCGCTGTAAAGGGAGGCGATCTTGGCTGGGTTACGGGAGACGAGTTGGTACCTTCTTTTGCCAAAGCTATGAATGCCCTTGCATTACACACAGTGAGTAAACCTGTGAAATCTCCTTTTGGTTGGCACCTTATTGAAGTGCTTGAACGAAAAACGGTGGATGATTCCGTCGCTTATCAAAGACAGCAAGTCATGCAATTTTTGCAGCAAAGAAAATTTGCAGACGCTGTGCAAAATTGGCAGCAACATATCCGAACTGACGCATATATAAATATTTTGGATAAGAGTGTAGCGTGAAACCTCTGCTGATCAGTAGCGGTGAACCTGCCGGTATTGGCCCGGATATATGCTTGGCTTTGGCCAAGCACCAACTGCCGGTAGTAATAGCGGCAGACATACAAGTGCTACAACAACGAGCACATCAATTAAAATTACCTCTTTCCATCAAAGAGTATC